>JANNXZ010000301.1:0-4005 GCA_031409835.1 Nitrospirota bacterium | reverse complement strand
GGTGAGTAAAACAAATTCTTCGCCAATTGCTGCGTGATCGTGCTGCCGCCCTGCACCACCCCGCCCCTTGTAACATTGGTCCAGAGCGCCCGCCCTACGGCAATCGGATCGATGCCGAAATGGGAATAGAACCGGCGATCTTCGATCGTCAGGACCGCCTCAATAATCTGCGGAGGAATCTGCGCCAACGGAACCCATTCGCGCACCTGGCGCGACTCACCCCGCACACCGCTCAGGAGTTCCGGTTCCAGAAAGATGGGGAAGAGCGGCATCCCGTCGAGCGGAGAGACGACGTCCACGACTCGCCCCTGATCCAACGGCAACTTCACCATGGTCGCGTCGACATGGCCCTCCGGCTGCGGATGCAGATAGACCGTCAAGGCCTCATCGGTCAGTTGGTAGTCGCCGGGAGACTGCGCCGGCTGGGTCACGCGTCGATAGCCCAACCGTTGCAGCCGCTCAAGAAGATGGCTGTGCGTAAGCGAAAGGTCTGGTTGCAGCAGAAAGGGCCCACTGTACAGACGCAGCGGAGGATGCTCGTCGCTCTTGGGCAGGGCCAGAAAAGTTGCCAAGTACGCGCCGTAGGCCACAACGACGAGGCCCAGCACGGCAACGAAGCCTGCCAAGACCACGCTCACATATGTCACCCATCGCACCGGTCTATTCACGGTTCTTAACCCTCACCACAGCATAACCGAAAAACAGACAGGTTCATCTGGTTTCTCCGGTTAGTCGGTCCAACCAAATAAACGAGACACACCAAACAAACCAGAGGAACCAATTGTTTTTACGCCTCACGAGTTCCGATCTTCTGAGGCAGAAGCGAGCCAGCAACCATCCCCGTCGCCGCCATGAGAAAACCGACCAGTTGTGGCGGCCATATTGAATCGGACGGACCGAACAGTTCCAGCCCCATCCAGGTCATCAGCCCAGCCACAAAGGCGCACAAGGCTCCTTGCGTCGTTGATCGGGACCAAAAGAGCCCGGCACAGAGTGGAACGAACGCTGTAACCAACGTCACCTCATAAGTACCCACCACAAGCTGGTAGATGCTGGAGGTGGAGGTGAGAGCAATCGTCAAAACCAGGACGGCAAAGATCACCACAACCAGACGCATGACCCGAAGAAACTCTCGGTCGGTGAGGTGAGGCAGCGCTCCCTTGATCACGTTCTCGCTCAGTATCACCGACGGCGCCAATAGCGTCGCGCTGGCACAGCTCATCACCGCCGAGAGGACGGCCCCGAAAAACAGGATCTGCGCGAAAACCGGTGTGTGGCGTAAGATTAAGGTCGGCAATACCAGCTGAGAGTCCTGCGCGAGCAGCGTATTGAACAGAGCCGGATCGATCAGCGTCGCCGCATAGGCCAGAAACATCGGGACAAAACAGAAACAGAAGTAGAGCGTGCCACCCAGCACCGACCCGCGTACGGCCGTGCGTTCGTCCTTCGCCGAGGTAATGCGTTGAAACACGTCTTGTTGGGGAATCGACCCCAACATCATCGTCATCCAGGCCCCGATGAAGGGAATCCAAGCCGCGAACGTAGCCTCCGGAAACAGTTCTAGCTTGCCGGCTTGGGCTGCATGGCTGATGACCACGTCCACACCTCCGGCCAGCCCACTCACCACGGACGCGATATAGAGCAGCCCTCCCATGATCACAGAAATTTGGACAAAGTCCAGAATGGCAACGGAAAACATGCCGCCGAATGTCGTATAGGCCAAGACAATCACTGCGCCGATCACCATCCCGACCGGCTGGCTCACTGCGCCCTCGGTAACCATGTTCAGCACTAATCCAAACACTTTGAACTGCGCAGCCACCCACCCGAGATAGGACGCCGCAATACATACGGCACAGAGAACCTCGACGACACGATTGTACCGAAGACGATAGAAGTCGCCGACGGTCAAGAGGTTCAGCCGATAGAAACGGGGGGCGAAGAATAATCCGACCAGGATCAAGCAGAGGCTCGACCCGAAGGGGTCGGCGACCACGCCTCGTAATCCTTCCTTCACGAACGTGGCCGAGATCCCGAGTACGGCCTCTGCTCCGAACCAGGTCGCAAAAACCGTGGCAATCACGATCGGCAGCGGCAAGCTCCGACCAGCCACCGCAAAATCCTTCGCAGTATGGACTCGCCTGGCAGCAGCCAGTCCAATCCCCACCGACACAAGTAAATAGAGCGTAACGAATCCAAGAATCATGAAGACCGCTTAGGCATAGGTGTGGACGGATTCTAGCAGGATGCTGAAAAAGTCCGCCAGCAGGGAAGGGGATGGAGCCTGATGATCTTCTGTGCTCGCACAACGCGCGGCCTCCGAAGGCCCTCGTTGGACGCGCGCAGTGGAAGATCGATCAGTCCCCATCCCTGGAGGGAAAACGAGCAAGCTTGGAAGGATCAATACCAACCAGCTAGCCCTCTGTTCTCACACGCAAGCTCATGGTAGGCTCATACAGTTGCTGTCAAGAGGGATGCCTATGAACGATCACGAACTCCATCGTCGAAAACTCTCTTGGAAGACAGCAGGACTGTGGCCACGGCTCCTCATCGAAGCGATTGGAATAGGGATGATGTTGGCTGGGCTACCGGCCCAGGCGAGCGAGTCACAGACACCCTGGGAATGTTCGAGTTATACCGGCGACGCCCACACTCGTTGTGTAGCGGTCTTTGCCGAGTCGCAACGCGACCAGATCGCAGCACTCCAAGGAAAACTACAAGCCCAACAAGAAACCGTCAATCTCCTAAAAGGTCAACTCGACCGTCAGGCGTCCACGAGTGCCGAGCTGCAACGTCAACTGGCACGTCCACCCTCTGTCGTGCAAGTGGTCCCTCCCCTCTACGCCTACCCCTCTGTGGGATTTGGCTTCTCTTTGGGGCACTCCTGGATCTACGGACCGTCATTTTTTTACCGCCCCTACATCTACAGGCAAGGCTACTACGGATCACGCCACCCGGGCCATCGTTGGTAGCGCATTCTTACCCCGATCCACTTTCGGCTTTTACGTTTCATTTTTTTGGTCTCACGTTTGACGCCTCACGAGTTACTGTCAGCATCCTGCCAAGCATAATTGTCTTGAGCCCCATCGCAACATCGCATACCCTAGGCAGGTCTAGGACTTGCGATATCAGGTTCGGCGCAGTCACACATAAAAGAAAGGACAGCTCATGCGCGTCATTGTCTCTTGTTTTCTAACCCTGCTCTGCCTTGGGACCACCGCGGCATTCGTTGCGGCGTCAGAGCCCACGACCGATGAACAAAAAACTCTCTATGCCTTGGGATTGGCCATCAGCCAATCGCTCGGGACCTTCAACCTGAACGAATCTGAGCTCGATCTCGTCAAGTCAGGCATCGCCGATGGGGTCTTCAAAAAGACTCCCAAGGTAGACCTCCAGACGTTCGGCCCCAAGATTCAACAACTGCAACAGGCCCGGGCCTCGGTCGTCGCAGAAGCGGAGAAAAAAGCGGGAGCCGCATTCCTCGCCAAAGCCGCGGCAGAATCCGGCGCCAAGAAAACTGAGTCTGGCGCAATCCTCACGATCATCAAGGAAGGGACAGGCCCAACCCCGAAGGTCACGGACACGGTGAAGGTCCACTATCACGGAACTCTGACCGATGGAACCGTGTTCGATAGTTCCGTCAAGCGGGGCGAGCCGGCCACGTTCGGACTCAATCAAGTGATCAAGTGCTGGACGGAAGGGGTCCAGCAGATGAAGGTCGGCAGCAAGAGCAAGTTGGTCTGCCCGTCCGCTATCGCCTATGGCGACAAAGGCGCACCCCCCCAGATCAAGCCCGGCGCGACGTTAGTGTTCGAAGTCGAACTCCTTGAGATCGTCACTACCAAGTAGTTCCGCGCTCTCGGATTCATCAAGGTCGAGCGGGGACATTCTCCCGCTCGACCTTCGTATCCTTTTCTGCGCACATCGAGCGATCATCCTCCATCTAATTGCTCCCTCCAGGCTCGCTCGTTCTCTCTCCCGGGGATGGGGGCTGATTGATCTTCT
>JANNXZ010000300.1:0-9756 GCA_031409835.1 Nitrospirota bacterium | reverse complement strand
CGCCGACATAAATCTTCGAACCCATTGGGCTCCTCCTTTGAGAATATGTGTTGTCTTGGACTCGAGAACAAAGTGAGGAAGGAGTGGGCCGAAGATGCAAACACCATGGCGGCTCAAGGCTGGCTTCCGATCAAATTCCCGGGCAAAACCAAAACAACAACTGTCTTAGGCCTTGTCTCTCTCTGTGGTATCACCACCAGGCCTTTCGCGATGACACACGAGCCGTACTCTACTCCTCAGCCCCTCCAAATGCAAGCAACACCGCAAACACGCACGATGTCGTGCGTCCGGCTAATAGGCAGCGGGAGCAGAAAGCGGGCGATGGGAAAAAAGTGGAACGGCGTGCACGCTGTCGAAATCCAGCGCAATTGGTCCGCGAACCAGGAGCCCGACTTGACCAGTCGCCAGAGATTGATCCTCAACCGTCACGGCGAGCTGCCCGTCGAAGAACGTTTCGATAAAATCCTTGCTGATGATGGTGTTTCGCTGAATCCGCAGCATGTGCCAGGGAAGCGCTTTGGGCGTAATTGCCGACCGACCGAGCTGCGTCTCCATTCCATCCACCACCCGACTCACTTCCAGTGTCTTCGCCGCAAGATCGACCACCACCGCATAAAAGTGCGTGGCATCCTTTAGGCCAAACACCACGCCGCCTACTCCCACCGCAGCGTCGACGGGAAACCGCATCCTGACCGACAGATCCGGATATTCATACTGAAACCCGTCGGCAACGATCACACGGTAACAACTTACGGCCTGGCACGATGACTTCACGGCCAGAATGTTCGACGCTGAGGGGGCATCTGTATCCGCCTTGACCGTCCAGTCCGCAGCCGGCCCTTCACCAAACCCCAGCGTTGAGAATCCTGCAGGAGCCTCACCAGCCTGCTGCTGGTCGAAGGTCCACCGATTAAACAATCCCCCTTGGGCCTGACCTTTCAGGTTGGCTTCTTTTTCTGTCCGGCTCTCTGCCTGAATCGCATGGGAGCGCTCGATACAGACGCTCCACTCACCGGCGATCATGGCCAACGCAAGCACAAGAGAAACCCTGCCGACACACCGAGGCTTCACGCTGATACCAGGTTTACTTGCCACCATCTTCTGAATCTTTTCTTACCTCGGTGGTTATTTTTTGATATCGAGAATGTCTTGCTGGAACCGATCACGGGCAGCCATGATCACCTGTCGACGTTTCCATCGACCCCACGCCCACCATCGAAGACGATCCGGAAACGTGACGCCTGGTGTTGGAGCGCTTCCACCGGGCGCCTGCTGAAAATCGTAGCCTTGTTGCGACTCGCGATTCTCGAAAAATCGGCGGTAGAGGTGATCGTATAATCCTTTACCCGAGTGACCTGCGCCCATAGCACCCTCCCTACAATAACAAATCCAATTGGTGGTGTTCCGTCACCGGAGGCGAACAGGTCTGATGTTGACAGACATATGCCGTTGGCTGCCCGTTCACACTCACTTTCCCTACGGCAGGCGCCAACTCAGATTCCCCGGCACGGCGAGAGGCTTCGACCACCAGCACAGTACGATTCGGCAGATAGCGTCGATGGACGGTTGAGAGCAACGATTCGGTCATCGCATCGCCGCGCGTCCCGACCACAACAATCTCTCGTGGTGTCGTCAGGTACCAATCCAGTGCGCAGAGCATGGCCGATGCGCCATAGGCGTTGTGCTCCATCACGCTCCGGAACACCCGGAACAGCTGCTCGGCCCGATCATGATATCTCTGCTCTCTCGTGAAAGAGAACAGTCTTAACAAAACCAAAGCGACAACAGCATTACCGGATGGAATCGCGCTATCGGTCCCGGACTTCATCCGATGAAAGAGGGCTTCGTGATCGCGGCTGGTGTAAAAACACCCACTCATCGTCTCATCCCAATATCGTTCCAGCAAATGGTCCGTCACCTCACGGGCTTGGTCCAGATACCACCGATGCGACGTGGCCTCAAACGCGTCCAGCAACGCGACAGCGAGACAGGCTGCATCGTCCAGATAGCCGTTCAAGCGGCCCTTCCCCTCCCTGACCGTACGATAGACACGCCCGTTCTCGACCGCATAGTCCACTAGGAATGTGAGCGCCCGTTCCGCTGCTGCTAGATACGCGGGAACCCCGAACGCGTGATAGGCGTCGAGATAGGCGGACACCATCATCCCATTCCAGCTCGTGAGAATGTTATCATCCAGCTGCGGCTTCATCCGTTGCTCACGTGCGGCAAGCAACTTCACCCTGGCAGGCCGCAACAAAGACTCCACTTCCTCTTGCGCACCAGGCGCGAGCTGAATCCCACCGAGCCGATTCAACACGTTCTTGCCTTCAAAATTGCCGCTCTCCGTCACTCCATAGTGCCGGCAGAACTCCTCAGCCATGTCGGCCCCCAGGACCGCCGCAATCTCTCCAGGTTCCCAGACGAAGTAGCTTCCCTCATGCCCCTCGCTGTCGGCATCCTGCGCAGCAAAGAACGCACCGTCCGGATGCGTGAGTTCACGACGGACGTATTCCAACGTCTCTTCCACCACTTCACGAAATCGATTCTCTTTCGTGAGACGCCATCCATCGAGGTAGATCCGCACCAGCTGCGCGTTGTCGTAGAGCATCTTCTCGAAATGGGGAATCAGCCACTGGCCATCCACCGAGTAGCGGTGGAACCCGCCGCCGAGATGATCGTAGATCCCTCCAGCCGCCATAGCTCTCAGTTGTAACAACACCTGCTCTTGATGGGAGACGTCTTTCGTCCTGGCAGTCTGACGCAGCAACAGACTGAGCGGGGGGACCGTTGGGAATTTCGGCCCCTCACCGAATCCTCCGTGGACCGGATCAAAAAACTGCCCTAAGTTCTTGGCCGCCTCATCAAGCAAACGATCTGTCAAGGGATCGTCCGACGGCTGCGGCGTTCCGACTCGCAACAATCCGGTTTTCACCTTCTCCACATTCTTGCGGACATCATCTCGATGATTCCGATAGGCCTCAACGACACCGCGCAAGACCTCGGGAAATCCCGGCAGGTTGTAGCGGGGCGCCGGCGGGAAATATGTCCCTCCGTAAAACGGTTCTTGGTCAGGCGTTAGAAACATCGTCAGGGGCCACCCGCCGCCCCGGCCCAAAAACACCTGCGCGGACTTTTGGTAGATATCGTCCAAATCCGGGCGCTCTTCTCGATCGACCTTCACATTGATGAAGTCCTGGTTCATGAGCCCGGCAATCTCGACATTTTCGAAACATTCATGGGCCATGACATGGCACCAGTGGCAGGCCGAGTAGCCGATCGACAACAGAATCGGCTTGTCCTCTGCTTTCGCCCGCGCCAAGGCTTCCTCGCCCCAGGAATACCACTCCACCGGATTCTCCGCGTGCTGCCGAAGATAGGGACTGGCTTCTGTGATGAGCCGGTTCGGAGAACGATCTGTTTGTGTAGTTGGATCTGTCATCGAATCTTCATCCTGAGAATTCGACATAGTACCTTGCCCGCAGCCGCGCTGCAACGAACCTGTCAGACTATGTTATAGTTCTGCGCTAGCTCGAAAGGCTCACTGCATGCACAACTCGACGCGCAGCTGCTCCCCCTCCCTTGTTGTGGTCACTCTCCTGGGAATTGTCCTCACTCTGCTCCCCCTGGGGAACCAGAGCTTCGCGCAATCGAAGGGAGACCATCGTGCATGGCTTCAAGCGCTCGACAGCCTGTCTAGCGAACGCATGCTCGCCGATGTTCGGACGTTAAGCAGCCCGGCATTCAATGGTCGGCAGGCCGGATCAGAAGACGACCCGCGATCTGCACAATGGGTTGCACGGGAATTCACCTCGGTGGGGATACAACTACCGCTCATTTTTAACAACCCACTCTCTTTTTCATTTATCCAATCAGGGAAGGGAGCACCTGTCGGCCTCATGGCCTCAATGGTCTCCACCCCACTCATCGCACCAGACCCGGTCATTCGTACCGGCACAGCAGGCACGTTTGTCACAGCACAGTTAAGCAAGGACTACCTCCCGGTCTTTGATTCCCCGTCTGCCGACCTCCAAGGTCAGATCGTCTTCGTTGGCTATGGCATTGTCGATCCCGCCCAAGGAATCGACGACTATGCCGGCGTTGTCGTAAACAACCGCATCGTGCTCTTCCTGCGTGGCAAGCCAGATCACTACCCACGCCCCGTCAGCCATGCCGACAAGGTCCGTTTCGCGCGAGATCGAGGAGCCCTGGCCTATCTGACTGCAACAGGGCCAATTCTCAGTCCATATGAAACTCGACGCGGCGTCACGGGAAGGCCCAGCGCTTTTTATGGACAGCTGCCCACTGACCAAGCGCTCCCTGGCGCATGGATCAGCACCGACTTGGCAGAGACTCTTCTCGTCGGAGGCAGTGAGGGGTCCGGCGCCGACCGTCTTCGCACCCTCCAAGAGCAACTCAATAAAGCCCCATCAACACGATCGCGTCTAGCTGACCAGTATGCATCTCTCTCCTGGAAAACCACGATACAGGACGGCTTGCTGACAAACGTGGTGGGGCTGATTCCTGGCACAGGACCAGATACCATCGTCATCGGCGCCCATCGTGACCATTTTGGCCGTCCAGCAGGCCTCTGGTTTCCTGGCGCTGACGACAATGCATCTGGAACAGCCGTGATGCTGGAGGTGGCACGGGCTCTAGGAAAAGTTGGACTACGTCCCCAGCGAACGATCCTCTTTGTGTCCTTTAGCGGAGAGGAAAAGGATCTGCTCGGGTCGCGCCTCTATACATCGAGACCCGTCGTCCCTCTCGGTTCAACGAAGGCCATGATCAACATCGACCATGCCGGAGTGGGAAGCGGACGGTTAACCGTTGGTATCACAGGGTTTGAAAAATCCACGGCACAGGAGGCAGGACAGGCAGCTGGTTTGGCGGACAAGCTCGACCTGTACGGATTTTTCCCCGGCGGCGATCACGTGCCTTTCAAAGAAGCAGGTGTCCCAACCATCGCCGTCGTCAGCGGCGGCATTCACCCACACTTTCATCAGCCCACCGATACCGCCGATACGATCAATCCGGAAATTCTGCACACGGTAGCTCGGTACGTCCTGGCGTTGGCATGGCAACTCGCAAATGCTCCGTGAGACGTGAATCGTAAAACGTTTCGGAGGAAGAGCACTCGGCAATCCTACGTTTCACCTTTTACGGCTCTTGCGGAACGACGCTGACGGAATTTTCGGAAATCCTGTCAGGGGATCTCGTCGAGAATAGTGGATTGGATCAATGGCAACGGCGCGGTTTGGCGGGGAGGACCTGGAAGGACGAGCGGTGAACCAACCTGGTTGGCGCCCTGGATGAGTCCGATCGAGAGTTGCGGGCCCAGTGTGTTCACTGCCCCGCTCCATGCCTGACCGGTTGTGGGGTTCCGAAAGCTGTACGATTGGAAATTGTTGCCGGGATTGTACAGAAATCCCTGCGTACCTTGATTATCGAGATACAGGCTCCCTAGGCCTGGCGACCTGAACAACGGTGCGACCCCTCCATCGAATGAACGAACGCTGGAGATAGATTGCCCCCAAGCCGACGAGTTCAGTGACAGGAGCGCAAACAGGAGCAGCGCCAGCACGGACAGCGCTGCGGGAAGCACCGAACCCGGCAAGATAGTTTGCTTGACCCGATGGCCTTGAAATCTCATTATAGTTAGTCCATGACAGGTTCGTTCGACATCATTATAGTATGGAGCAAGATTCCTTGTCGATCAAAGGGGGCGTTATGGAACAGCGTATCAGAGTAAATAGATGGTGGCGCACATGTGGCTATGCCGGGATCAGCTTGGTTCTATTACCTGGACTCAGTTGGGGTCTGGAGCTCGGCACGACTCCATCAACGGAACGACGAGAGACCATCTCCCTTGCCGACGCAGCTATTCGCGCACTGCAACACAACCTGGACATCAATATCAGCCGCCACACGAAGGAGAGCCGCCAGGCCGACATCACCGTCGAACAAGCCAAGTTCGATCCGACTTTGAGCGTGAACGGCCAGTTCAATCGAGCCGTGAACCCACTTAACCGACCGGTATTCGGCGGAACCCCCGGCACATTGGGCAACATTACGACCTTCGATCAACGGAATCACTCTGTCACGCTCGATGCGACGACGAACCTGCCCACTGGCGGCAACGTCGATCTAAACTATAGCCCCTCGAGAACGAGCGTGAACCAGAATGTGGCCGCAGGGTTCCTGTTCAACCCTTCCTATCAGGGCGGCCTCGCACTGACCTTCACGCAACCGCTCCTCCGCAACGCGGGCTTTGACGTGACCAAAACCTTCATCCGCGTTGCGCAAAATAATGCGATCGTGGAGGAACATGTGTTTCGCGATCGTGTTCTCACCGTCCTAGCCTCGGTGGAGCAGGCCTATTGGGAAGTCGTCTTCGCTAATGAAAATCTGAAAGTGGCCGAAGCCGCCCTGAAAGCGGCGCAGGAACTCTTGGCCACCAACCGAGCAAAGGCGAAGGCCGGCATCATGTCGATCGTCGATGTCTTGCAAGCCGAAGCCGCCGTCGCATCACGGGTTGAACAGGTATTGGTCGCGGATAAAGCGATTCGAGATCAGGAAGATCAGTTGCGCCAATTGCTCAATCCTGCGGAAGAAGACCTCCGTCAAGACTTGCGCTTGACCCCACTCGACAAGCCGGTGGTGACTCTCGAAGCCATTAGCCTGCAGGAGGCCATCGATACCGCTATCGAACAGCGACCGGAAATCGCCCAAGCGATGAAAAATATGGAGACGAGCGATCTCAACACCAAGTTTGCCAAAAATCAAATTCTCCCGACCCTCTCGTTCCAGGGAACCATGGGAATGGCAGGACTGGGAAAAGACTACGGCGATTCGGTGAACCGGAACTTCAACGGTGATTACTATAATTATGGAGCGGGCCTCGTCTTAAGCTACCCACTCGGCAACCGGTCTGCCTGGAGCACCTATAATAAGCGACAGCTGGAGGAGAAGAACGCCGAAGCGTCGCTCGTGAGTGTGCGCCAACAGATCATCGTGGGGGTGCGCGAAGCAGTCCGACGAGTCCAGACAGATTTTAAGCGGATCGAAACGACTCGATCAGCCAGAATCATGGCAGAGAAGCAATTGCAGGCGGAGCAAGAACGATTGAAAGTGGGGCTCAGCACCACACGCTTTGTGCTCGACTTCCAACGAGATCTCGCGACGGCCCAAGGGAACGAGTTGCGCGCCACGGTGGACTACAACAAATCGCTTTCCAACCTCGCACGGCACAAAGCCACCACACTCGACCGCTATAACCTCCAGCTGAACTAACAACTTCTTCAATGGCGCCTGAGCCAGATCCGCCCGCACCACCGGCTCAGGCCAAAGAATGGGGAGCAGCCCTCGCGCTGCTCCCCATCGCCGCGACACTCGCCTTCTATGCCATTCCCGCCTCACTCCAGGAACAGACGCTGGTGCTGTTCGCACCACAGATCGCAGCCTACCTCGCCTTAAGCTTGTGGGCCGCGTACAACCGCGACGTCATCTCTCGCCTTGGGCTGGAGAAAGGGAACCTCCGGAATGGCCTGCGCTGGGGACTTCCGACAGGCCTGCTGCTCGGCTGCATGAATACGTTCGTGATTCTCTCGGCCTATCCGCACCTGGGATATGACATTAGCTTCCTCAAGACCACGCCGCATGGCCGGCTTCCCCTCATGGCTATGGTCCCCTGGTTCATTTGTGGCATCGCCTTCCTCATAGAACTGAGTTTTCGCGGCTTTCTCCTCGGACGTCTCTCCGCGCTAGAATCGGGGCTATGGAGATCCGAATTCGCCCAACGATTTTCGCCTCTCGCCCTCACCACCAGCGCGCTGATATTTGCATTCGATCCGTTCATGGTGAATACTTTTCAACACCTCCACTGGATCGCCGTATGGGACGGGCTGATCTGGGGAGCCATCTACCTGCGCACACGCAATCTCTACATCACGATCGTCGCGCATGCGGTCGAAGTCATGGTGATGTACAGCGCAGTGAGATTCGCGTTGTCGTAGAGAAAACCAGTCTCTCTCAACAAGGAGCAACGTGATGAGTGAACTCGGCAAGTATGTATTGTATTTCCTTCTCGGTGGAACGATTGTCAGTCTCTCCACCTATCTCGGGTCTCAAGGCAAATCGTTCCTGGCCGCCTTTGCCAGCACCTTCCCCGCTATTACCGGCGCCACGTTCATCCTCATTTATCTGAATGGAGGCAACGACGCGATCGTCAGCTACGCAAAGAACTTGCTGTGGTTCGTCCCGCCCTGGATTATTTACGTCGTATTCATGATAGCTGGCATCCCTCGATTCGGCTTCTGGCCGGCGATGATTGGCTCGCTCGTGCTGTATCTGGGCTGCGTGGGGATGGTGAAGATGGTGTTGAAGTAGGGCTGTCAGGCCGCTCCACTGAAATGGAGCCGATTCATTTCGCCAAGGGCCGATATTATGTGATCGAGGGCTGCGGTGACAGAGCGGCTTGTTGCTTGGGATGGGCCATCGGCCCCCGCCCAAATGTTGGGAGGGTTGTCGATCTCTCGCACGTTCTGACAGAATCGACCGATCGTCTGCTTCCAGTGGATGGGATCTGACCCTTCATCGAGGAACCCCGCTCGATCCTGCGAAAAAGGTCGGTCGAACTGCGCCGCCCGCTGCTGCCACATGTGCTCCATCGCCTGCTGCCGCTCAGGGCTGAACTCCAGCCCACTGGCCCGTTCGTTCAGCGCCGCAAACAGCCCCCCGACGACATGGTCGACCTCCGATGCGGGGAACACGCCGACACAGGCTTGCATGAGCAGATATTTGTGAAAGAGGAACACCTCGGCGCTGATACGCGCTTCGTTTGCGGAAGGATCGTACACTCGTGCCAGTTCACGCAACTCGTCGCCCGACGCTCCTTCAAGGCAGGAGCCCAGCAAGCAGGCCAACTGGCGGCCGAGCCCGAGATACTCTGCCGGAGGCAGGCGCTGCACGATTTTACTGTGGCTCCACGACAACCGCCGTGCCGGTGGCGCTGACCATCAACATGCTGCTGCTAGCGCCGATCGTTTCATAGTCGATATCGATACCGACAATGGCATTGGCGCCCAGATTCCTCGCCTGCTCGCGCATTTCGCCAAGCGCAATGTCTTTGGCCTTACGCAGCTCGGCTTCATATGCCGCCGATCGGCCGCCTACGATATCGCGAATCGATGCGAAGAAATCACGAAAGATGTTCGCGCCGAGAATAGCATCCCCGGAGACCAACCCCAGATACTTGATCGCTTTCTTTCCGTCGAGATTCGGTGTGGTTGATAAAATCATACTCCACCTCCTACTAAATGCCCCCATCCTCTCATCCTTGAAAGCGATCGCCAAGCCTTTTGCCGAATCCCCCGATCCCGAGCGGCTGACCCTCCTTTCACGGTTCACGGTTCCTGAAGAGCATCGGACATTGGAGTAGATATTCACGAATGGTCCGCGCTACGATCATGCATTTATCTCGCTTGGAGTACGCGTCGTGGAGCCCACCCCTCTGTCTCTGAACAAGTCTACAGACCTCATCGTCGAGGGCGCGCGGCAGAATAACCTCAAAAACATTTCGCTCCGCATTCCCCATAATCAGGTCACGGCCATCACCGGCGTCTCAGGGTCGGGGAAATCCTCTCTCGCGTTCGACACGCTGTTCGCCGAAGGCCAATGGCGCTATGTGGAATCGCTCTCCACCTATGCCCGCATGTTTCTCGACAAGGTCAATCGGCCCGATGTCGATCGGCTGATCAA
>JANNXZ010000299.1:0-5187 GCA_031409835.1 Nitrospirota bacterium | reverse complement strand
CCACAGCAGGCCGCCAACCAGAGGCTCGCCGGACTCATTGAGCATGGCATGGTGACCGAGAAGCCGATGGTGTGTTCTGGCCGTGATCACATGGCCTTGCGCGTTTTCCACATGCACGACGCGATCCCCCTCGATGCCGAGCGGCCCGATGCGCGCGTGATTCAGCGGTTCACCGGCCATCGACTTGACTGGGTATCGCCATATCTGTGCAACTTTCATGGTGTGAACTCCTCCGATAAAGGGGACAGCCTTCTCATGGCGAAAGCCATCACGATTTCACTGTAAGAAGCTGGGCCTCGAGTTCGGCAATCCGGCTCTTCAGCGGACCCACATGCTCTTCGACTTCTTCTGCCGAGTACCGGGGGGTGATGTACTTCGGACAATTCCAGTCGAATGAGACGACGTCGATGAAGACCAGCCGCTCCACCGCCGACTGCATCTTTGGGTCGGCGAGCTGTGCAACGAGTTCTGGGTGGGCACGGGCATCCTCGACGCGGGCATGGCCAAGTATCTTCAACCGCTCGCGATTCTTGTAGTCCATGAGAAACAGCGCCACGCGGTCGTTCACTGAGACGTTGCCGGTCGTGAGCAGCTGTCGGTTCCCTTTGTAGTCAGCAAAGGCCAGCGTCGTCTCGTTGATCACCCGCAAGAATCCCGGAGACCCGCCGCGATGCTGAATATAGGGCCACCCGCTTTCACTGATTGAACCCAAATAGAAGCTGTCCCGAGCTGCGATAAATTCAGCTTCTGCCTGGCTCAGAGGGTCTCGTTCGGGAGCGCCTGCGATGTGACCCGCCCTCCCGTAATACTGTGTCTGGGCACGGCACACCGCGTCCGTAAACGTCAGATCTAGATATTTCGTCGCCATCGCTTCCCCCTATTGCCCTTCAACTCACCGACGGTCAGGAAACTTCTTCCTGGCCGCTTCATGAGATTCAACTCAGAACACGACGGTGTTCCATCCCTCCGCGATGTACCGACGGAGGCTCAAGAGTCCCGCGGTTCCGGCCAGCGCATGGTCTTTCACAATCGGCACCCCGCAGGCCTTGACGCCTTCTGTTGCCCCGAAGACCTCTGCACAGCCGCATGAGGCGCCTTGCACCACATCGCGAACCGCATTGTAGAGGCCATTGGCCGGATGTGAGAGCTTCGTCAGTTCAGCGGGCCACCGCGTGCCGGCTCCATTAAACACCACGGCGACTTCATCGCCTTTCTGTTTACACTCGGATGCGAGCGCCAGCGCGTTAAAGACTCGCCCAAGCGCTTCCTCTGAACCACTCTTTGGATCGGACAGAATGATGATGGCGGTTTTCATGGGTTCTCCTTGGATTGAATGATGTCCACAAAATTGTGGCTGTCTGTTCGGCTCTGCTCTCTGGTTGCGCTGGTCATCACATTCATTCCACATGGCAAAGCCGATGCCACGTGCCATGGCAATCATTCAAACAAGATAAATCATTGTCAGAACAGGGGGTTGCCGAACTATTCGCGGCAAGATGAATCAGCGCGTGAGAGAGTCGTACCCACGGGATTTCGTGGAGCTACGATATTTCGTGGGAGTGGAACGTTGAGGTCTTGCTATGCGGTGGGGCGAGATTTTTTGATGCCGAGCTTCTGCATGCGAGAACGTAGCGTGTTGGGGTGGAGCCCAAGCCGGGCGGCGGCGCCCTGTGTTCCTTCGATGACCCAGCTCATATCCTGGAGGACGTGGAGGATGTGCGCTCGCTCGACTTCTTCCAGGGAATCGGCGACCGGCATGAGCGGGGCTGAGTTCCCGTGGAGCAGCACGTCATCAATCTGAAGCATCGATCCTTTTGCGAGGATCGTAGCCCGTTCGATGACATTTTCTAACTCCCGAATGTTGCCAGGCCATGAATATTTCATCAGACGATCCATGGTCGCTTGAGTGACCCCGTCGATCTTCTTACCTATCTTGGTTGAGAACTTGGCAACAAATCGGTTGACCAAGATTGGGATATCCGACGCACGAGCAGAAAGAGGCGGCACCTCGATCGGAAACACATTTAGTCGGTAGAGAAGATCGGCTCGGAAGGAACCGGCCTTCACCGCCGCATGAAGGTTACGATTCGTCGCAGCAATGACCCGCACGTTGACTTTGGTAGAATGGCCGCTCCCGACCCGTTCGATCTCCCGCTCCTGCAACACACGCAGCAGCTTGACCTGCGCATCCAGCGGCAACTCCCCAACTTCATCCAGGAAAATCGTTCCGCCATCCGCCAGCTCAAACCGTCCGATGCGGCACTGCAATGCCCCGGTGAACGATCCCTTCTCATGTCCGAAGAGCTCGCTCTCGACCAGATTCGCTGGGATTGCCCCGCAGTTGACCTTCACGAGCGAGCGAGCCCTGCGCGGGCTCACGTGGTGAATGGCTCTCGCCAGCAGTTCCTTGCCTGTCCCAGTGTCCCCCCGGATAAGAACCGTCGAATCCGTGGGCGCCACCTGTTCGATCTGTCGGAGCACGGCCATGATGCTCGGACTCTCGCCGATAATCTCCTCGAAATTGTGCTGAGACTTGATCTCTTCACGGAGGTAGAGGTTCTCAGCTTCAAGTCGATTCTTGAGCTGTGCGACCTCCGTAAAAAGTTGCGCGTTCTTGATCGCAATGGCTGCTTGGTTGGCAAAGACTGCCAACCGTTCGATCTCCTCTTCGCTCAGAGGCCTGCGCCCGAACATCGCGATGACGCCGAGCAACTCCCAATGGAATTTCAGCGGGTGGCCGGCAAAGGAGCGGAGCCCGTTGTCTTTCATCCACTGTTTGTTCGGAAGTCTGTCGTCGCCAAGGACGTCGTTGGTAGACATCGATCCAAAGCCTTGGGCGATCTTCCCGATCTTGAGCGCTCCCAGCGGAATGCGGCGATACTCCCCGTTGAGATTGCTATAGAGCCCTGCGCTCGCCTCAAGGTGCAGGCAGCGAGCCCGATTCGTACAGTCTGCGGCTTTGTAACAATCGGCACAGAGGTCGCCGGGACCCAAGAGCCAGATGCGGGCAAAGGCGCCATCAAGTTCATCGACAAGTCCTTGCGTGATGGTGGCAAGTACGACTTGAAGATCCAGACTCGAGGCCATCTGGAGCGTGATCCGCTCCAACACGTCCGGAGTTTGGGGGGAAGGAACTGAAGAAGGGGGACTGTCCATCTGGTTATCTCCGAGCCGGCTCTTGTCCGGCTCGGAGGACGATAAGACCCTGACAGAGGATTGTCAATCAGCTGTACTGATCCCACGAATCGCACTGTTTGAGCGCCCAGAACACCGCCTCTATGAGTTTCTTCAGCGACACGTTCTCCGGATCGCGCATCGCTTGCAGTTTCTTGTCGAGATCTTGGAGTGGCTGGATTGATCGTTTATCCGGAATCTTGCCGAGCGCCCACGCTACTTCCGTGAGCACGGACCAGTCGGTCTTCGGATCTTTCAGCTTGGCCAGCAGCGGCGGCACGACCGAGGCATCCCCATGCAGTCCACCGAGCTGGCCCAGCCCCTTGGCTGCTGCGGTTTGCACCTCGAGATCCGGCGACGTATTCATGATCTCAACCAAGAGCGGAATGCCCTCTCTGCCGAGACTGCCCATCGCCCCAATCGCTTGCTTCGCCAAGTCGCGATCCTTGAGCGCCTCTTTCAGCTTTGGTAAGGCCTCGTCGGCCTGCATCTCGCCTAAGAGAGAAAGAATTTTAAACTTTCTGGCCTGCGGCGTGTCGGATCGATCGAGCAACTTCAACAGGCGCTCCGGCTGACCCCATTCAGCCGCCAGCAACAAGGGAAAGTCGTATGCCTCGAGCGCATCCCTCAACTTGCCCATGGCATAGGCTCCCGAGTCTCCCGCATTGGCCGATTGCGCCGTTTTTTCTGCATCTTCAAACTCGGTTCGGACCTCTTTCTGCCAGTTGACCTTCATGCCACCGAGGAGATAGGTCATCTGACAGGCGGGGCCCTTCCACAGCCGGGACGGGGCATCGGGTAAATCCGCATCCCCTCCGGCAGCCGTCGTGCCTTCCCATGTTTTTCGCTGTTCACATTTGACTTTGATCACCACGTCATACGGTGTACTTGTTTTTCGCACCACCGTATATCCCAATTCACCGATCCGGCGGGCGACAAGCTCGACGATCGACGCCGCGTCAACGGCTCCCTTGTCCGTAAGGGCGATCGCCTCAATGTGCACCGTCTGAATTTTGCCCAGCAGCGCTTTCTGCTCCAGTGTGAAATAGTCCCGGTAGGCCCATGAGGAAGGAGCAGGAAGTGCCACGACGGTACAAACTAGAGTCGCGAGCAACAGAGCTATGCGCATCGCGCACCTCCACATCGGTATGCTGACGATGAATACCCTATGCTTCGTGATTATACCCGTCATGCCTATCCGGTTAACGCCAGCCCATACAACGGGTTGTAGGTCGTGGGTGGCGGCTGGCTCCCGAGGCTGAGCAGGGGGTGAACGGCGGCGCTCGGCCAGCCATCGGTGACGACGATACACCCCGGCGCCACGTTCACCGTTACGAAGCCGGTCCGGGACGGCCCCGTCCGGAAGCAATCCCGCGTATCTCCACGACCCCGCCCAGGGGGCGGTCGCGAGCGGCCCAACAAGACGCTCCTGAGGGCTCGTCCCCCTCGACCTTCTCGTGCCACCGCTCGCGGTCGGGGCGCACCATGGCGCGCCTACGCTTGTGGCGGATGGCTCAGGCGGTCTTGGAGCGGACGATCTCCCGTTGCCGTGGGAGTTGGAGTGCCGGCAGATCCGGCGTGGGGGGTGGGAGCCGCATTCGGTGCAGCACCGTCCCGGCTGGCACCGCCGCGTCAACGCTGCACCGGGGACAACGGAAGCCAGCGGGCCAGCGCGACTTGGCCAGAGAGAGCCCGCAGGCCTCCTCCTCGTCGACGCGCCGCTGAAACTCTCCGAGGGTGCACGGGAAGTCCGGCCTAGCCTTTCCCGCGATCTCCGCGACTTGGCGCAAAGAAGGGCACGTCCGGGCGTTTGAACAGACCAATCAGCGCCATTCCAGCGACAAATCCTCCGATATGGGCGAAGAATGCGACGCCTCCGCCCTCACTGCCGACGCTCATTCCCCCGCTCAACAGTTGCATGACGAACCACATGCCGAGGACGATACCGGCTGCGACTCTTGTTGCGCCCAGGCCTGGCATCATCACCAGCACACGGGCTCGTGGAAACAACAA
>JANNXZ010000298.1:0-2467 GCA_031409835.1 Nitrospirota bacterium | reverse complement strand
TGCCGTGAGGAAATCATACTGGGTTCTGCTCATTTTCGTGCTCATCGGTGGACTATTGGGCGGAGTACTGGGAGAGATCCTTCGGGTCATGGCCCCTCACGGCACAATTCAATCGGTCTTCGCCACTAATTTTAGCCCAGGCATCAGCCCGTTCACCATTGATCTGATCCTCTTCAAGTTCACTCTTGGCTTCGAGCTAAAAATCAACCTTCTTAGTCTCCTCGGAATGTTTCTCGGCATCTATCTGTACAAGAACGTTTAGCAGGATGCTGAAAAAGCCCGCCAGCCTGTCTTGTTCATTCGGTCTGTCTGGTCTATTCCGTCTGTCTCGTGTGTTCGGTCGAACGAAATGAACCAGATAGACCAGACCAACCAGACAGACCGGATTAGACCTCTGGCTTCAATTCTAACTCTTTCAACTTCAATGCTCGAATCCGGTTTCGTAGGGCTGCGGCCCGTTCAAACTCTAATTCCTTGGCAGCGGCTTTCATTTCTGCTTCCAGTCGTTTAATGATCTGCTCGGTCGCTTCCTCTGCTCCATAGCGGGCCTGCGACTCCGCGACCAAATCCAGTTGCACATCGTCTGCTTCCGTCGTTGCATATTCGAGCGAGAGGACGTCCTTCTTGATACTCGTGGGCACAATACCGTGTTTGATGTTATAGGCAGCCTGAATCGTGCGTCGGCGCTCGGTCTCGGCGAGCGCCATTTGCATAGAATTGGTGACGACATCACCGTACATAATCACATGGCCCCGCACATTCCTCGCTGCCCGTCCAGCCGTTTGAATCAACGACCGATAAGACCGAAGATACCCTTCCTTATCCGCATCGAGAATCGCCACCAGGGTAACCTCGGGAAGATCCAGCCCTTCACGCAGGAGGTTGATCCCCACCAGCACGTCAAACACCCCGCGCCGCAGATCGCGTATGATCTCAGCCCGCTCCAGCGTCTTGATGTCCGAGTGCAGATACCGCACCTTGATGCCAAGATCGTGGTAGTACTCGCTCAAGTCTTCCGCCATACGTTTGGTTAAGGTAGTGATCAGTACACGCCCCCCCTGCGCCGTTTCAGTCCGCACTTCGCCGAGGAGATGGTCCACCTGACCTTTGGCCGGGCGCACGTCGATAACCGGATCCATCAGGCCGGTCGGGCGGAGAATCTGCTCGACCACCTCTCCAGCCGCATGCCCCAACTCATAGGAACCTGGCGTTGCAGATACGTACACCGCCTGAGTGAGGCAATGCTCAAATTCCGAGAATTTAAGCGGCCGGTTATCGATCGCTGATGGCAACCGGAATCCGTACTCGACCAAGGTGCGCTTCCGTGAATAGTCACCCTCGTACATCCCGCCCACCTGGGGAATCGTCGCATGGGATTCGTCGACGATCAGCAGAAAGTCTTTGGGAAAATAGTCGATGAGCGTCGGAGGCTGCTCGCCCGGCGCGCGGCCACTGAGATGCCGAGAGTAGTTCTCAATGCCGTGGCAGTACCCCATCGCTCGAATCATTTCCAGGTCGAACTTGGTGCGTTGCGCAATCCGCTGAGCTTCCACGAGCTGATTCTGTTTCTTGAAGTAGGCGACTCGCTCGTCTAATTCTTCCTCAATACCTGTAATCGCCCGTTCATACCGATCCGGCGCAATGAGATAGTGCGTGTTCGGATACACCGCGACTTTCGGAAGCTTCCCGAGCGACTTCCCCGTAAGCGGATCGATTTCATGAATCGCGTCGACCACATCGCCGAACAACTCGATCCGCACGGACACTGCATCGTTCGAAGCCGGAAAAATCTCGATGACATCGCCGCGGGCACGGAACGTTCCGCGGTGAAAATCCACATCGTTGCGGGCATATTGAGTTTCGACCAGTTTGGCCAGAATCTTCTCCCGCCTGATCTCCATGCCCTCTTCGAGGAAGACCACCATCTCGTGATAGACCTCAGGCGACCCCAAGCCATAAATACAAGAGACCGACGAGACAATCAGCACATCGTTCCGTTGGAGCAACGCGGCTGTCGCCGCATGCCGCATCTGATCGATCGCGTCGTTGACAGACGCGTCCTTGGCAATGTACGTGTTGCTTTGGGGAATATAGGCTTCCGGCTGGTAGTAATCGTAGTAGCTGACGAAATACTCCACCGCGTTGTGGGGGAAGAACTGTTTGAACTCTTGATAGAGCTGACCAGCCAGCGTCTTGTTATGGACCAGAACCAACGTGGGCTTCTGTACCTGCGCGACCACATTGGCCATGGTAAAGGTCTTGCCGGACCCAGTCACACCGAGCAGTGTTTGGTGCTTCCGGCCAGCCGCAATCCCGGCCACTAACTTATCGATGGCCTGGACTTGATCTCCGCAGGGCTTGAATGGGGCTTCGAGTTGAAACGGTGGCATGGGACGACCTTTCGGTCGCTATCTTACCATCGAAATCTGCACCACGCACAACAGCGAGAACGCAAGCCGGCCACCGA
>JANNXZ010000297.1:0-6929 GCA_031409835.1 Nitrospirota bacterium | reverse complement strand
ACTTGCTTGAGGAGATCGCGGAGCAGTTCCTGCTTGGAGGTCTCTATGCTCGTAGCCACACCTATCGCACTTCCAGCTTCCCTTCCATCCCTTTGTCGCGATGGCTGGGCAACGGCCAGAGCCGTTTGTCGCAGTAGATGGGAAATATGCCGGGCTGAGTTGGCGTAAATGTCATGGTGACCGTCTTGCCGGCACTGACATCCTGTTCGACGGATAGGTTTCCCGATTGGTCTTTGATGATAAAATTATGAGGGATTATCGTTGTCACACTGGTTAGTGTCAGTTCAACCGGTTTCCCGGCTTCGACAATGATATGGTTTGGGGTATACGAATAACTATCGAGTATAACCGTGGCTCGCTGCATTCCATCTGCCACCATTGGGATCACTATAGGAGGAGCGGACTGAGAGGGCGGGGGCGCTGAATGAACGATTGCCACGCTGACCGATGTCAGCAACCAGACAGTCGCCAAGATATAGAGCCATTGCGGAGGCGCCATCTGCATGATCCATTTCTAGCAGGAAGGATGGGAACCGGTCAACTTTGCCTAAGAGTTTCATGCACTTGAGGCGCCTTGACCTTGGCATTTAAAGAGTTACTTCTTGCAATAATTGTCATCGCAATTTCGATTGAGATGTATTTCAGGGGATCGGTTAGTATAATGACGCTCACTGGTGACTTGCCAGAATGACGGGGTGAGTACATAGGCGTGAAGGAGGATCTCGATGAAGTGGATGAAAGGCATATTCCTACTGTTAGCCGCCAACGTGCTGATTATGGTGACGCTTTCGCTCACCGTGCCGGTGCTGATCAATGTCGTTCTTCCCATGTTCGGGGTCGATCTGCGAGGGGCGGTCGATCTTAGCTCGTTAGTCTGGGCCCTTGCCTTTGGTTTTGGTGGCGCCTTTATCAGTTTGGCCTTCTCCAAACAGATGGCTCGGGCCATGTTGGATTGCCGGCAGATCACCCAACCTCGGTCGCAAGCTGAGCATGTCATTTACGGCACCGTCCAGGAGATCGCGCAACGGCTCCAGATTACGATGCCTGAGGTGTGGGTCTACGAGTCTCCCGATCCCAACGCCTTCGCGACCGGCCCCAGCAAGAACAACTCGATGGTGGCCGTTTCGACTGGATTGTTGAGCAATCTACAAGAGCAGGAAGTACGTGCTGTCCTCGCTCACGAAATGGGACACGTTTACAACGGAGACATGTTCGCGACGACCGTGTTGGCGGGGCTGATGAACACCTTCGTGTACTACATTGCGATGTGGGTGCGCCGGTTCTTTGCAGAGCGCGATCAGGCGATGCTCGGTTTTGGGTTGTCGATCGTGATCCAGATTGTCGTCAGTATCATGGCTTCGGTCCTGATCTGCTGGTTTTCGCGTCAGCGTGAATATGGAGCGGATGCTTTTTCCGCCAAGGTGTACGGCAAGGATTCGATGATCTCGGCCCTTCGCGCGATCGATCGATGGGTGGCCCATTCGCAAGTCGAGTACGCTGGACAGGATGCGCTTGCGACGATGAAGATCTCCGGTAATTCATCGGGATTCATGCGCCTCTTTGCGACGCATCCGCCGGTTGAAGCGCGCATTGATGCCTTGGAGAGGCTCTAATCGCGAGGCACCTGATGGGGACTCGCTATATATTGGGAGGACTGTTCACTGCAATCGGATTGATTGCCGGTGGTGGATCGAGCGATCTCCTTGAGCTGAGCTTCGCACAGGCAAAGCAAGAAGGGGCTATACTCATGGCAGCACAAACGCCCATGGTCTATGACTTTACGCTGAACGATATCGATGGGAAGCCGGTTTCTCTGAGCCAGTTCCGCGGCAAGGTGTTGTTGCTGGTCAATACGGCCAGCTTCTGCGGCAATACGCCGCAGTATACCGACCTCGAAAAGATGTATGAACAGTATCGGGAGAAGGGCTTCGAGATCTTGGCGTTCCCTGCGAACAACTTTGGGCAGCAGGAGCCGGGGACGAATGAGGAGATCAAGACGTTCTGCTACACCAAGTACAGCCTGTCGTTTCCACTCTTCAGTAAGATCAGCGTGAAGGGCAGCGACAAACATTCGCTCTATCGATATCTGACTGAACAGAGCCCGTTTCCCGGCGAAGTGGAATGGAATTTCCAGAAGTATTTAGTCGATCGTTCAGGGAAGGTCGTCGCCCGATACCATCACCGCACGAAGCCGTTAGCACAAGACATCGTCCAGGATGTCGAACGAGTGCTTGCGGCTCGCTGACCCATTCAGGTTTTTCGATAAAACGAAATATGCGTTCGATATTCCTGGATCGCGGCGGCCAGGGCCTGGCTGCCGCGAGAAATATTCGCATCGAGTGTGTCTTCGATCACCTGATCGTCGATTTCCACATCGTAACGATCTTGCAGGTTCGTTCTGACAGGCCCCTGTGTGATCTCCCGAGGCATGAAAATCTCTTTCCAGACCTCCTTCTCGACCAGACACACGTCTCTGAAGCGTTCATAGAGCAATGTCAGCTTCTCTAGATCCGTGACTTTGACCCGATCTCCCATTCTGTTCCTTTTCTCTGCTTCATCCACAATCACCAAGATGTGAACGAGTGGCTCGTGGCTAGTGCGGATTCATGCCTGCAGGAGCAGAACCCTCGACGATAGTAAACCGCATGGTGCCCACCTGATTGGCTGCATGAAAAGACTGCTGCCCGAGCGGCGTGATGAACAGTCTCACCAGGTATGTTCCCAGGTCCCAGGCGTTTCCAGGATTCTTGAGTTCCAGGAATCCATAGCGTTCATGTCCCGGCACTTCCAAGGTATCTTTGCCGAGCGGCACGGATGAGAGGACGCCCTTCTCTCCCTCTAAAAACCATTGTGCGCTGAACTGGGCGGGATCTTCCAGCGGGGCTGACTCGAACACAATATAGATTGCGGGTATATCCCGAGAAAACACCGACCCTGGTTCGACGGGCTTCAATCGTGGATCTTGCGAGTACCAGCCTTTTCGCCCGAACGTATCCCACTCGATGTCGTACCCTTTGGCCATCTTAATCCAGGTAAACAGGGATTGCGGGATACCCTTCTTTTGTTCGTCGAACGACGGGCTTTGCGTGGGATCGATTTCGGTTGTCGCTTGCTCCTTCGGCGAGAACAGATCTCGCGCATCGACTTCCTGCCAGCCACAGATGACAACGCTTAGGCCGGCAAGTAGCGTCAACAGAGATCGCGTCTCTTTTCTTCTGTTTTTTGTCATGAGCGCTACCATGAACCACTGTTCATTCGTCTCGTTATGGTATCGAGAGATCAGTAAGGGGTCAATCACCAATTGACAGAGCCACTCATCGATGTACGCTCCGTGCCCCTGTCTATGCTACGCTCGATGAGAGTTTTCTCTTAGGAAGGATACTGTGCCGACGACATTGCCTGAATGCCCGCAAGAGTGTGTGCCAAGTAACTCCCAGGCCCAGAGTGCCGGCGAACAAGGACGTCGTTACGGCCTCCGAGACGGTGCCTGCCAGGCCATCACGCAAGGAAGCGGGGAGCAATATCTCTCTGCATTTGCGCTACTTCTGCAGGCAAGTCCATTCCAGTTAAGTGTGCTGTCGGCATTGCCGCAGCTTATTGGGACAGGAGCCCAACTCGCCTCCGTGAAGTTGTTGCAGTGGTTCCCCGATCGCAAAGCCCTCATTTTTTCCGGCACCGTTGGGCAAGCCTTCGTCTGGATTCCCATCGTGCTTCTGCCGCTCCTGTTTCCGCAGTGGGGTCCATGGCTCGTCGTCGGTGGCGCCGCCGCCTATTTTGCATGTGCCCACTTCACCACGCCTGCGTGGAATAGTTTGATCGCCGATTGGCTCGATCAGCATGAGCGGGGCGCCTATTTCGCGCGCCGAGCCCAAATCATTGCCGGTCTCAGCTTCTTTGCGCTTTGCGGAGCCGGAGGGGTGCTGAGTCTCTGGCAAGATTCCACCGCCGCCTGGTGGGGATTCGTGCTGATCTTTGTCTTGGCCGGAAGTGCGCGCATCCTCTCGGTCTGGGCCTTGTCCCCCGTTCAAGATGTGCATCCGACCGCCCGCCAGGAGGCTCAGCAAGGATTTCGCGACTTCTTCCGCCGGAGCGCAACGAAGGACTTTCGTCGTTTTCTGCTTTTCTCAGGCCTGATGCATGCGGCTGTGTTGATCGCCGGTCCTTTTTTCGTTCTGTACCTCATTCAAGATATCCATCTGTCCTACCTTGGCTATGGGGAATGGCTGGCTGCCGGTCTCCTCGGTCAACTCCTCACCTTGCAGTCCTGGGGCCAATTTGGGGATCGCTACGGAAACAAGGCCTTGTTGTCCATCACCGGCTTTACGGTGCCATTCTTGCCGATGCTCTACCTTGTGAGTACGAATCTAGGCTTTCTGTTGGCAGTCAATTTTTCAGGCGGAGTCATTTGGGCCGGCTTGGCATTGGGACTGCAAAACTATGTGTTCGATTCGGTCAGGCCGGAGGACCGAGCAAAGGCCATTGCGCTCTATAGTACGGTCAATGCAGTAGGATGGTCGGTGGGAGCTTTACTGGGGAGCTGGTTGGTAGAGCGTCTTCCTGCACGTATTGAATGGGGAGGGGTTATTTTTGAGCCTGTATCGAATTTGCCTTTCGTCTTCTTTCTCTCAGGCATCTTGCGGCTGCTGGTCTCAGCCGGTCTTCTTGGCACCTTCCACGAAGTACGCCAAGTGGAGCAAGCATCTCGACAACGACTCCTTTGGGAATTGCCGCTTGTGAAACCTGTTGCCCGGTTTATGGTCTGGGCTCTACCCAAGTCGAATCGGTAGGGTGTGAGGTCTAGTACCGTGGCGCTGGCGGCTGGGCGGCTCGTTCCTGTTCTTCTTGCTTAAGCTTCTCAAACGCCCGATCTGCATGGCTCCGTACTTGGTCCGGAGTCGGCTGCGGAAGAGGCTTGGGTTGGTCACTGGCGCAAGCGGTGATCAGTGAGAAGACGCACAGCCCTACGGCCACAGCGATCCCAGGTTGTTGCATGCGACTCCGTTGATGATTCATGTATATCCTCTCCTATTCATGCTGTTAATCGAATGCGCGATGTAAATCGTACACCGTCTGCAAGATGCCCCGGTCTAATGCCTCGCGGCTCCATCGGTGATAGTCGACATTGTCTGAGAGTGACCAACCGAATCCTTCCGCCTCATCCGCACGCGCCGTCACCACGTTGTGATAGACGACTTCCCCGCTCTCGACTCGAATAATTTTGCTCGTGATGGTCACTGGTGGAAGATCTCGATGCTGGCGTGCAAAGAACCGGTCGCGCAACGTTGGCCCTTCGATCCGATAGATCAACACACTGTCTACACCCAAGATCTGCCCAATGCGGACAGCGCTGTCTTCGGAGACAAGTCCCCCGACCTGAAAGCGCTGCTCCGAGACGATGGCGTGCATATGGGAACGATCGATGATCCTCAGATTTGGGCGAAATGTCTTGATCCGGAATGCCGCTTCCTCCAAGCGACCATAGGCGCTGAACCAATCGGAACTCTCCCCACGCGGATATAGCACTGCCATTTGCTGGACATTATCAGGGATCGGGAACATGGGAGGCGTAGAACGGAGCATCGGAGTCGTCTGCGTGGTGGCACGTGCACAGCTCGCCATGAGAACCGCCATCGTGAGGAGCGTCATCAGCTTGACGGCTGAGCCTCGCCTCGCCATGGTCGGTCCTCCCTATATTCTTCCGTCTTGCCCCAAGCCGCAATCTGACCTTGATACCATCATACTCCCCGTTCGACATGAAAACCACGCCAGGTAGGCGAACATATGGGCGAGGCCGTACATTGACTGATGTCGGATGAAGGGGTATTCTCCACCAAGCCCAGCCCTCACACCCACGAGGTTTTGATGTCCCTACATGACCGTCTGACCGAAGATCTGAAACTGGCGATGAAGGCCCGCGATCAATTGCGGATGGATGTGATTCGCATGATCAAGGCTGCCGTGATGAACAAGGAAATGGAGATCAAGAAGGATCTCGACGATGCCGAAATGAGCCGCGTGATGACGACGATGATTAAGCAACGCCGGGAATCGGTCGAACTGTTCGAAAAAGGTAACCGAGCAGAACTCGCTGCAAAAGAACGACAGGAAATCACCATTCTTGAATCCTATCTCCCTCAAGCCCTCTCTGCCGAGCAGCTCTCCACCGTCGTGGATGCGATCATTCAGGAAACCGGCGCTCGATCGCTGAAAGAAATGGGCGCGGTGATGAAAGCCGTGATGGTTCGTGTAGCTGGCCAACCAGTAGATGGCAAGCAGATCAGCGATCTCGTCAGGACCAGGCTCCAGTAGCCCCATAGACGCCTGCTATACTGATAGGGTGATTGCTCGCACATTATGTGCAAGCGCCTGGCAGGAATTGGCATGGGCATTCTTATCGTCGACGATTCTCCAGACCAACAAGTACTCCTTCGCGCAATCCTTGGGAAGGCCGGCCATGCGGATCTTCTGAGTGCCGACTCGGCAAAGGCCGCATTCCCTATGCTTGGCATGGATGGCCATGAATCGCCCCCCCAGATCGACCTCATTCTGATGGATGTCCTTATGCCGGAGATGGATGGAGTCGAAGCCTGTCGCCAGATCAAGAGCCGTCCGCATCTGTGCGATATTCCCATCATCATGGTCACGGCAAAAACCGATCTTTCGAATCTTCAAGCCGCTTTTGCGGCGGGAGCGAATGATTACATCACCAAGCCGGTGAACAGCATGGAACTCCTGGCACGCGCTTCCTCCGCGCTGGCGCTGAAAAAAGAAATGGATTGCCGCAAAGCGCGGGAAGGAGAACTCCGTCGAAGCAATGATGAGCTGCAGAAAGCCTTGCGGGATGTCAAAGTCCTCCGAGGCCTCATCCCTATCTGCGCGTCCTGTAAAAAGATCCGCAATGACGGCGGATTCTGGCAACAGTTGGAAGA
>JANNXZ010000296.1:0-7508 GCA_031409835.1 Nitrospirota bacterium | reverse complement strand
GTTGCGGCAGCGTTCTCCACTTTGTTAAGATCCCCGCTCTTCGTGCATCATTGGATGGTGGGTGTAGCTCAGCTGGTTAGAGCGCCGGATTGTGGATCCGGAGGTCGCGGGTTCGAAACCCGTCACTCACCCCATACCCCTGCCGACTAGCCCTTATAGATATTACGTTGATATGTTGACGTCATGGTGCGTTCACGCCGCCTTAACCCGCATTATTCATGTGCGCGACAGGCGCGACTCGCGAAGATGAAGCTTCCGACCTGTCCCACTTTTCTCGCAAGTCTCGCGCGAAGGCAGGGATCGCCGACGCTCTTAATCGGAGATTACTCAGCTTGCACGGGTGGCTGGAGTGGAGCGGATGGATTTACGGTATTTGGAAGGGTGCGGGGAGTTCCATTCTGGCGGTCGAGTTTCTCTATGACTTCTTGCTTGAGCCTTGTGGGTTCCTCAATCTGACTTTCGCGCTGTAGCGTCCCTAATTCCGCTGATTTTCTGGCATTCAACTCCACCATGTCCGCCTCATCCCTAACGAGGGTTGGGGTCAGGAATACGAGCAGGTTGAGCTTGACGATTTGTCGGCTTTGGAATTTGAACAGCCAACCCAAGAACGGGATATCGCCCAGGAGCGGAACTTTTCGCTCATTGATGACGATGTTATCCCGCACGAGCCCGCCGACGACGATCGTCTGTTGATCTTTCGCGATGGCGGTCGTTTCCATCGACCGTTTGGTCGTGGTGGGTCCGACGGGGATGCTGGAGGACCCGCTCCCGATCGTTTGTGCGACATTTTCCGCGATCGCGGTAATCTCCTGCTTGATTTCTAGTCGGATCAGGTCGTTCTCCAGAACCTGGGGAGTGAATTCCAGTGTGACGCCGACATCTTTTCGCTCGATCGTGACAAGGGTTCCACCCGTGATTCCCTGGGCCTGCCCCGTGGGGAACGGACGGTTTTCACCCACAACGATCTTGGCCTTTTGGTTATCTGCGGCAAGCACTTGTGGGGTCGACAGGACATTCGTGTCTGTGAGGCTCAGCAACAATTGTAAGAATGCGCGCACGTTGATCGTGTTGAGGACCGACACCGCTCCTCCAGTTGCACCGCCCCCAATAATGGACTGCGCGATGGTTGCTAAATTTTCTGGTGCGACATTGAATCCAGCAATGCCTTGCAGCGCACCACTCTTGGCCGCACCGACTACCTGAATAGGGTCGCTTCCGATCTGTCTGAGCCGATCGACCTGCACCTCCAAGATGACGGCTTCGACAAAGACCTGACTTCGACGTGTATCCAAATCTCGAATCACGGACTGCAACCTGGTGTAGGCGCTTTTTGTCGAACTGATGATGATCGAGTTCGTGGCTTTGTCTGCAAAGACTTGGACTGGGGCCTCGAATTCACTCAAGGGTCTAAATAGTGGTCGTGTGCCCGGCGCCGTCTGTGCCACGGTCTGAGATCGGGCGACGAGATTGGTGAGGATGGCCGCAAGATCGGTTGCATTCGCGTGTTTGAGTTTGTAGACGAACGCCCCTCGTTCCGGAGGAAGTTCCCCCATCGCCACGATTTGATTGACATTCCCTTTCGTGATGACAGCCAGACGACTGACTTCGAGGGCCGCCACGAACATGCTATATGCTTGGTCGTGCGTGACTTTGGTAGGGGAGTACACGCTGATTTTCCCCCCGGCCTTCTTGACGACTTCGTCCAAGACGAAGTTCTTGCCGGTCAACTCGCTGATGAATCGAACAAAAACAGAGAGTTCGACATCATTGAAGTCGAGGGAGACGCGTCCAGAGGGGCTCCCTCCAGATTCAGCCCGCAGGGCGAGAGGAAGCAGAAGTCCGCTCAGCACGGCCAGCAGACAGACGAGAGAGGCTTGCCTTATCCAGCTCGATTGTCTGAAAGAGAAAAAATCCATGACTCCCAAATAGAGTATGTGGAGAGACCGATCATGTCCCGGACCAGGCCGAGCATGAAAATGAGAAATGGGAATAGGGAACGGTACCATACGCCTCGTCATCGGCACAACCAACTAGCGTGTCTGTTGCGAGAGAGTTGTTACTGTAATTTGCCCTGTAGTACCAGATCTCCGTGATTAGACGGTCGGACTTGCCGCTTGGTTACTCGACATCTTTCGTAGGGATTCCCGCCACGCTCACGAAACGCTGGCTCTTGTTTCCTGGGCCTTCACAGAAAGCACCAGCTCATTTGCCCGGAGCTTTCCCGTAGTTGCTTCGAGAGAAAGATCTCTCGACGGCCATTCTTGGCGGCTTGTTCATTTTTGAAAAAGATCGAGGAAAAGGAAGAAGAAGCTGTCCCTAACACCTTAAATAATCAAAGACATCCATATTCACTGTAAAAACCATAATGGCACTAGGATTGCACCTCTCGGTCCAGTTTGCCTCCCCGCAAGATCGTGGGAAACCGAACGGAAGTGAAAACTGGTGCAAAGTGGCCAGGGGAGCCACTTCGTATCTTTCAACGATCTGCTAAGGTTGTAACGTGCGGACCGACAAGAAACCTCCTCAAAAAGCTGTCAAAAATACTTCCTCCCGAGTGCATAACCGGGGCGTGGTTGGCTACAGCAAAAAAAGCGCGCTTCTCGAAGAAGCCATCACCCACATGAACACCGGCAAGTATGGCCGGTCGTCCGCCGCATTGAAAGAACTGCTCTCCCTTGATCCTCACAATACGGAAGCCCGACGGCTCTTTGCCACGCTACATCTACGACTAGGCAGCCTTGTCACGGCTCGGCAAGCATTTGAGTCCCTCGCCAATGAAGCGATCAGGCGACAAGACTTCTGGTTGGCCGAATCCTTGTTGCGCGAATACTTGGCTGCTGGACCCCGTTGTGTCCCGTTCCTCGAGCTCTTGGCACAGGTGTATGAGGGAAAGGGGGATGCCATAGCTGCGGTGGCCGAATTGGGCAAGGCCATCGACATCCTTATCGAGGATACAGACTCAGAAAATCCCAAGAAACCTTCTCAGCTCTATGCCAAGGTAAGAGAGCTTGCTCCGGCAAGCCCTGTGGCCTTTCAGTTTGCCTCTCTCTTCGACATACAAACAGGCGAGCTTCTTGTACCTCATCCGCTGGCTCCTGCCGCAGTGACGACATTGGAGGTCGATGCCTCGAACCCCCAGGGCGACATTGTCGTCACTACGGAAGAAGCGAGGACTTCTGATGTGATGCCGTGGGAACAGTTCGACGGGGCTCTCCCGAATCAGGAGACTCCGTCACCCACTTCGCCGAGTCCTGCCATTGAATCGTTCGATGTTCCGGATATTTTGATAGACCAGGCGTCGGTCGGTTTGGCTCAAGAGAAATTGGAGGTTCCATCATCCGAATCTATAAGGATAATCCAGGAGGCCAATTGCCTCAACCAGGAAGTGGCCCCGTCGATATTAGCCAAGCCACTGTTTCAGTTGAATGGACATCGTGATGATGAGATGGGGTATCCGACCGTCGAACGCGCGCACTTTGTGGAAGAGGTACTTGCTCCTAGCTCCTCAGAGGAGCGCACAGCGGACATTGGGATTGCCATCACGTCTTCCGTCGGATCGCCGGGATTACCTGCTCCCATGCCCGGGGAGCAGATAGAGAACTACACTATCGGGATTGAGGAAACGGCCTCGTTGGCTCAATTAGAGGGAGCACCCCTGTTGGGTGATGAACCCGTTCTTGTCCCGCCCGCCACCATGCAGCCTGAGGATTTACCGCATCAGTTGTCGAACTCAATTCCTGTGCCAGATGATCTGACAGAGCCCAGTGAGTCGATTTTTTCGGCTGACCCGTCAGCGATTCCTGCGGTACTCCCAGAGCCCGAAGTCTCGCCTCCGCCCTCCGCCGATTCCACGCCCACGGTCCCATTCTCATGGAACACCGTCTTCGACGGCGCCTGGAAGTTTGCCGCAGGAACTGTATCATCGAGTTCGCCTGCCGCACTCTCCACGTCGGGTACAAGCTTACAGGATGCGAGGGAATTAGCGTCAGTTCAGCCAGAATCCGTGCCGGACTCAGAGGCCGCTTCCCCATCCATTACATCAACTCCAGAACCGTCTATCTCATTCAGCGATCCTGAGCCGTTGCCATCTGCTTATCCATCGATATTGAATGAAGTGAGTGGATCGATTGCAGAAACATCCGGGATCAGAGAGCCCGATTTGCCACAGCCGACTGCGGCTCTTCTTTCGGAAGAATCCTTGCGGCCAGAGGAGCCACCGATTTTTTCGAGTGATGCCCCGAGTTCCCTCGAGGTAGACCTTCCGATGCCGCTCCTGCCGGAACCGGTCGAACCCGCTCGTGAAGCCGAACCAGTTTCAACTTCCTTTTTTATGATGCTGCAGCAGCCCGTGGCGCTAGCTCCAGAAGCTTCCGCTCCAGAGCCTTCGCGCTCAGCGGTGATTTCGGAAGTACCACCTGAACCGGTTTCCACAGAGCCGCCTGAAAAACCCTCTACACTGTTGCAGAATGCCGCGGTTCCTCCGCTCTTCGCAGCACCGAGTGATACACCATCGGCATCTCCCGCCTCAATGGATACGCTGTCGCGTTGGAGCACTGGCGAAGTCGAGGTTCAGCCACATCGTCCGTCTGAAAAGAAGCGAAATTGGGACAAGGAGAAAGGGGAGACACTAGCCGATCCAGAGGTTCCGGTACCGCTGATTGAGGAATCTTCTACAACGGTCGCCGAGCTATCGCGTAGTGGTGGATGGGAGTCGGCACTTCCGGAGGTGACCGCTCCTGTCGTTGAAGCAGTAGTCCCCGTCGTGGAACAGGTTGTTCTTCAGGAAGATACGAAGCCGGAATGGGTTCGGGCGAGTGAATCGATCACGTTTGTGAATACTCCCGCACCGTCTTCTGAGACGTGGCAGGATTCCGGCGTTGACGCCACTCACTCAAAGCTAGAGCCTGCGCTCTCGGTCGCTGCATCGGCCGTTGATGTTCTTTTTGACTCAACGGGAGAGAAAAGCCAGGTTTCTACGCGGGACCGTATGGCGTCGCTAAGACCGCGTCGTCGCTTTGCCGCCAGAGTGGCGCGGGTTCGCATTGGCATTTCGTCGTTTATCGGGTCTTGCTTTTCGACGACGCGATCGATCGTGATATTGTGTGTGGGGTTAGGGTTCTTCTGCGTTGTACTGGTGGCAGTCGTCATCGGGGCGGTTGGATTGGCCTGGATGGCGATGGAAACTCCTCCGTCGCCGGTCTATCAAAACCTGACAGCGAGTCCTCCACAGATACTCACCACTTCAACAAAAAACGGGTATTTCTTGCTGCTCGGGTTCGACGCTCTTGAAAACCAGGACCCGCTCCAAGTTGGGTACGAGCGCAAAGTTGAAAGTGGCGACCATCAAGCAGCGAACGCTTGTATGCTCGGTGATGAGGGGAAAGAGACGACGACAGGGACTTCCGCCGACGTGGTCCGTGGTTCGTTCGCCAGTGCCGATCCGGTGGCACAGCTGAAGCTGCAGGCTGCATCGGTACGATCATGGGTGGCTCAAGAATCGCTTGCTCTCAAGCGTTACCAACAGTGGCTGTCGATGCCGTTTGAAGATGCGGGCTACGGGCAAATTCTGAGCCCGAACTGTACCCATATTTTGCTGGCCCATCGGTTGTACCTTGCGGAGGGATTTGCGCAGAATCTCAGCATCGGTCTCGGACGGCTTGAGACCAATATGAGATCCTGGCGCACTGTGCTAGGGCAGTCGAAGACCTTGATGGTGAAGATGCTGGCAGTGACAGCAGTGCAGGACAATGCTGCAATCGCATCCGGGCTTTTGACCCGTCAGGATCTCGACGAGACAGCGATCGGTCGACTTGGTAAGATTGTTCGCCCTCTGGATCAAGTTGAGTTGTCACTCCGATGGCCGATGCAGAGCCATCTTGTGTGGGCGACGGAGGCCGTGACAAAGAGCCTGAGGAACGACAAGACCGACGAGCGCCCTCTATACATGGCCCTTGCGGCTGCGATGCCTCTTCCCGTGCAGCGGCGATCCAATGCCTATGCCGACTATTACGAGGCGGCGAGCAAAGCGATGGCGGAAGGGCGTTATACCAACTTGCCGAAACCATCCAGTTTCATTCGGACTCCCGCTGACAGCGCAGTGGACTATGTGGCGAATCCGATCGAGCACATCGTCGGAATCGAGCCGCTCCCATCATGGGATCCCTATGTTGAGCGAACGGTGGAGACGGATGCACGGCTTCGTCTGGCGAGCCTGCAAGTCTGGATCAGACAGGGGGCGCAAGATGGAAATGTGGTCACGCGCCTCGCAAAGGCAGGACAGGCCTATTACGATCCCTTTACCGGTCTCCCTATGCTGGTCGATCAGCACAAGGGTGTGATGTATAGCGTCGGACAGGACGGTAAAGATCAAGAAGGTGATCCTCGGCGTGATGTCGTCGCAACAATCCCCAAGACTCAAACGGTTGTGATCGAGAGCAGCCGCTCCGTGTCCACGCCCCAGTCCAAGTAATCCACCGGTTCCCTCCCTTCCGCAGTCAAAGATTTCCGACTGCTTCGCCCGCTCTGGTTGCTTGACACTGCCGACCGTATTCCACAGAATCACGGCACACGATCACGAGTATAGGCATCATGGCGTCCTCACCATCACCATTTCCAAACCTTCCCACGGCGAGGAAAGGGACCACATTTCAATCCACTATTCCGACGCAGATCGTGTCGAACGAAGAATTTACTCCCTTCAGCCAGACGGCAGACCAAGCCCGAGTTGAAGCGTGTGCCATCACGCTTGCGGAGCAGACTGCAGCTCGACGAGGGCTTACCCGTCGAGATTTTCTCAGGACGACCGGTGGAATGGCAGCGGCGTTACTGGCCATGAACTCGATCTTTGGGAAGTTCTTTGATGTTGGAGAGATCGAACTGTTTGAAACAGCAGCCTTTGCCGAGCAGCAGGGCACGCCCTATTTCATCTTCGATGTGCAGACACACTATGTCAGTGCGCACTTTGATCCGACCGATGCGGAAAACAATCGAAAGGGCGCAGTGTCCAAGCAGGGGTTGCTCTCGCTCAGACGGTGGATACGGGAATCAGGACTCAACCCGAAGCTCGGGGGCGATCGAGGCACCATTGACGATCTTTCGTGGGAAAACTTCGTGAAAGAAGTATTTCTCGACAGCGAGACCGCCATCGGCCTCATCAGCACGCCGCCGGGCCCCTATCCTCAAGAAGCGGTCGTGCCACCGAACGAGATGGCGCACATCCGCGACGAAATCAATCGCCTTGCGCAGTCCCAACGAATGCTCGCGCATGGATTGGCCACGCCCCAACTGGGGTCGGCGGATTTAGAGTTCATGGCGATGCAGGTGGAGACACTCAAAGTCGATGCGTGGAAGTGTTACACCGGCTCTTGTCCGAAGGGATTCGATCGTGGCTGGTGGATGGACGATGAGCGGATTGCCTATCCGATGTTGGAGCAGGCGCGCAAGCTCAATGTGAAGCGTGTCTGTGTCCACAAAGGACTTCCCCTTGGGCCGGTGCCGGACTACAACCA
>JANNXZ010000295.1:0-5588 GCA_031409835.1 Nitrospirota bacterium | reverse complement strand
GCGGAGGCGGGCGAGATGCTGGGCGTGACCGAGCGGACCTTTCGCCGCTGGAGTGGCCGCTATCATGCGGAGGGGGCCGAGGGGTTGCAGGATCGACGGATCGGCCGGCTCTCAGCCCGTGCGGTGCCGGTCGATGAGGCGCTGCGTATGGTGACGCTGTATGAGACCCGATACACAGGTTGGACCGTGAAGCATTTCCATGAGCGCTGGCACACTGACCATGGCGGCACCCGCTCCTATAGCTGGACCAAGAAGACCCTGCAGGCCGCGGGGCATGTCACGCGGGCCACTCGACGCGGCGCACATCGCAAGAAGCGACCACGCAAACCCTTGCCGGGGATGATGCTGCATCAGGACGGCTCGACCCATGAGTGGGTGCCCGACTGTCAGTGGGATTTGATCGTGACGCTGGATGATGCGACGACGGAGATCTATTCCGCCTTCTTCGTCGAGGAAGAAGGGACCCTGAGTAGCTTGCGAGGCCTCCGGGAGGTGATGGAGACGAAGGGGCTCTTCAGTTCGCTCTATACGGACCGAGGGTCGCACTACTGGCACACCGATGAGGCGGGAGGTACCGTCGACAAGATTCGCTTGACGCAGGTGCACCGCGCCTTGCAGCAGTTGGGGGTGACGCTCATTCCCGCCTATTCGCCGGAGGCGCGGGGCCGGTCGGAGCGCGCCTTCCGCACCTTGCAGGACCGATTGCCCAAAGAACTGGCCTTGGCCGGGATTACGGAGAGGGCGGCGGCCAACCGGTACCTGACCGAGCAGTTCCTCCCCCAGCATAACGAGCGGTTTATGGTGCGGGCGACCGAACCGGGCACCGCCTTCATCCCGTGGGTCGGCACGCATCTCACCGAGATTCTGTGTGTGCAAGACGAGCGGGTCGTGGCCAAGGACAATACGGTGCGGTATCAAGGCCTGACCCTGCAGATTCCGCAGGACCCGCACCGGTTCCATTACGTGAAGGTCACGGTGCGGGTGCACGAATATCCAGAGGGGATCTTGGCTGTGTTCCATGGGCCCCGGTGTCTGGCACGCTACCATGCGGATGGCCGACGGCTCGAGACCGGGCGAGCCCGCCCAGCCCCCCCCCAAAGGTCAGACGTTACGCCCATAGTTAAACCAAGGCCCACCGTGCGCGACACAGTTTCAGCGCGCGGCTGAAAGATGCGACAGGAAGAACCGGACAGATCATGCGCTACATACACCGGACAAGTTAACTTGCTATCTACATCCAGAAGTTTCTCGACCTTCTCCCGCCCATTCAATGAGCAATCCTGAACGTAGGCATAAGAACCTCATTCGGCCTCAATGACCTTGAGCCTTGTCACTGTTGCGTATGACGCTAAGGAATGGATTGCCGCTCCTGTCTAGAAGTGTTGAGTTGCTTCAAATGGGAAGTCTCCGGCCTTAAAGTCGACCAACGTGAGTAGCCACAATGGAATCAGTAGAAAGCCAGCAAGCTCATGATTTTCAACAATGAACGGGGAAACCTGCGACGCATCTGCAGCCCGAATAATTAGCCCTCTGCCACTCTTAGGCGCGGGCTGTAGGTTCGGCTCCTAACGGCCCATTAAGCATCTATTCAATACTTTCAGTAGCTTGCGATACTGGGTGATCTCGGAGTTTATCCAATATTGAGCTTTCTACTGCGGCGAATGGCACTGTCCGTCAAATTCCTAGCTCCAGTGTATTTCTGCCTGCCCTCACCATTATTAATACAGATGTAACACTGGCAGGTTATCCTCTCCTCGGAATACCAGGCTCCAGATATTCTCATAGAAGTCTTGAACCGCGTAGTCGGTGACTATATGGCAACCCATGCACCCAAAAAAATACTGATCGTCGAAGACGAGCCAGACATTGCTCAGTTGGTGAAACTGTATCTTGAAAAAGATGGGTTTCGAACAACGACGGCCACGACGGGTGTCGAAGGCCTCAAGATGATCAAAGCCGACCGCCCCGATATGGTCATTCTGGATCTCATGCTCCCCGAAATGGACGGATTGGAAATCTGCAAGAAGATCCGTACTGCGCCGGACACCGCCTTGCTCCCTGTCCTGATGTTGACCGCCAAGGCCGAAGAATCCGACACCATCATCGGTCTCGAACTGGGAGCCGATGACTACGTTGCCAAGCCATTTAGTCCCAAAGTGCTGGTCACGCGGGTGAAGGCCTTGTTCCGACGATTAGAGCGAGCCGAAGATCCGAAACAAACATCCTACGCATACGGTTCGTTGCTGGTGGATCTCTCACGACACGAAGCGCTGCTCGACGGCAAAGAGATTCCCTTGACCGCAAAGGAGTTTGGATTGCTCGAACAACTCCTACGCCACCCTGGCCGGGTGTTGACCCGCGATATCCTCTTGAATGCGGTGTGGGGCTATGACTACTACGGCACCACCAGAACCGTGGACGTGCATATCCGCCGACTGAAGCTCAAGATCCCGCTACTCGATGCCGCCATCATCTCGGTCAAATCACTCGGATACAAGTTGTCCGATCAAATCCCTGTGAAGTAGCATTAACCGGCGATCGGTACAGATGACCTGGACATGGAAATGGTGTCTGCTCGTTCCTTGCTGCCTCGTGACTCTCCTTCTGTCTTGCAGTCATCCCCGAGTGGAAGAATTCGAAACCAGCATCGGCCAGATCGCGCAAGACGACTTGATCCGCCGATTCGGCTACCCTCAGCGGCTCAAGAAGCTTCCGACTGGGAGCGAGGTGTGGGACTACGAATTCCTGGCTGGGAATTCTCGCTGTGTGGGATACCGTGTCTACTTTGACGAGAACCGTCGATCCCAACGGTGGGAACCACGGGACTGCCAGACAGGGGCACATTAGAAGGCGTGAGGAGCGTGACTCGCGTGACGTGCAGCCTCGTTTACAGAGGTTAATCGTCGATTCACGTTGCACGAATAGCGATTCACGCTACTCTCTTCAGTCGCGCCTTTCTCGCTCATCTCGCGTGTCTCGCGGGCTGTGTAGTTTTCTCGTCGAGGGGCTCTTTGATCTGCAGCCCAATACCATGGAGTGCTTTCCCATACTCTCCGCAATACTCACGGGCACGCGCCGGCGCCTGCTCATACTTCTCCAAACAGGCCCGATACGACTTCAGAAGCAAGGTCGCCTCATTGTAGACGGAGGTGGCCGCTTCGTCTTGTCGATACTGTTGGCATTGAATCGCCGCTTCTCGATCGAGCAGCGTCTCGCCCGGCATTTTCCCGCAGGTAATGTCGATGTACTTCTGAGGCCGCACACATCCCGCTGTCACAAACAGCAGTGCACACGAAGCCAGTACACCGAACGTTTTCATCATCATTGTCGCAGCCACTCGAATCCCCTTATCCCGCATTATTCCTGACGGTTCGTTTCGCAATGATGGAACTTAGGACTTCAGATCGCGCCTGTCGCGCTTTTCCCGCCAATCTCACCCGTCTCGCTTGAGTCTGGCCCTGCACCATTACACCTGACACACCGGCATGTTACAAATTTGTTAACTTCTTCCAAAAGCCTCTTCCCTCAAGCATTTCAAAGATCACGTCACTCTCTCTCCCATCCGTGCACAAACTCTACACACGTTACACAAATTTGATCTGCCCCTGATCGTCCGGTGCCTTGGACCTTGTACAAGTACCACCATAGGGAGGTGACGCCGATGCCGAACATAAGCCCATCGAACCATGTCCCCAAAATTGTTTCGTCGAATCGCCCGAGCATCTACATGCGGAAGAGTACGAATTACTCGGATCTCCAGCTCGAACTCAATAGACTTCGAACAGTGCTCACGCGCGAAACCATGATGTCCCATCTGATCATGACAGAACCGGAGCTCTTCCCCGATCCGGTCGACCAGGCCGCCGCTGAGCATGAACTCGATGTCTCCTTGTCCGTGATGGTTCTCGCCATCGAAAAACTTCGACGGATTGAGCGGGCGCTCACATCCCTACATACGCGTTCGTACGGAATCTGTTCCCGCTGCGATCAAGAGATCCCCTATGCCAGGCTTAAAGTGCAGCCAGATTCGCTCTACTGCGTTCCCTGTCTCACCCTCATCGAGCAAGAGGCCGCCAGAAACTAACCCTATGCCGGACACCTCTACCGCTACGCCCACACCCCCGGAGCCCAGCTGCACCCCCCTCGTGCACCTGCCTCCACGGGCTTGTCCCTTCCTACCAGGAGAAGGGACAAGCCTCGGGCTGCGACTTCCTTATGACGCATTATTCATATGCGCTTCTGCGCAAACGGTTCCCAACTCAGCCATTGGTATTCATCTGAACGAGTCTTCACGACTCACAACTGTGTAACCAAGGAGGAGATATCATGCAGTGTACCCGCTGTGCCGGTTTGAGAGTGCCCGAGATCATCTACGATGGAGGGAGCAGAGTCCTTGCCCTGCGATGCGTGCACTGCGGAGATGTTATCGACCGCGTCATTGTCTTCAACCGCCAACGCCGCCCCTATCCAAAACCAAACCGAGGCCGAACGCCCATCTTCGGAAGCGATCGATGGAAGAAGAATCGCCTCACGATGGCCTAGCCGGCATTATTCATGACGGTTCGTCGTGAATAATGCGGGCTAGTTTCATGGATGAGATGAGAATGAGTATTGATGGGCACGCTACCGGCTGAGTTCCTGCACGATGCCTTGGGCATTGTAACGAATGCGCAGCTCCCACTCTGGTCTTTCCTGCAGATTGCCGTTCGTCGGTCTAGCGCCCAAGCCAGGATTGATCGGCTCCATCTTGGTAGTCATCGTCCCGAGAGGACCTGCTTGCACTGTTGGAATTTCCAAGCGGGGAGCAGATCCTATTGGGCTCCTTGGCCGATAGATTGCAATTTCCCCTTCCTCGGAGGCCCTGACAAGATCTGGCTGGCCGTACCGTTCGACCACTTCTTCTCTCGTAGTGTGGCCGATCTTAATCCAATCCATTCGATCGGGAACGACGGCGCATGCGCCGACAACAACGAGCGTGCCGAATGAGATAAGCAGAAACTGGAGACAGAATATGAGATCGTTGCTCAGCCATTGCATGCGTGACCCCCTCGGTATGAAAAATTGGCCAGCCACGACGCGCTTGGCTCTCATCGCTCTGCCGCCATGTGCCGGATAATCTTGCCCTCCACCAAATAGACGACGAGTTCAGCAATGTTCGTGGCATGGTCGGCGATCCGCTCGTAATACTTGCCGATGAACGTGAGGCGGGCCGCCCGCGTGATGGTTCTTGAATCTTCCAGCATGAACGAGACCAGTTCTCTGAAGAGTTGCTCCGTGAGGTCGTTGACAAAGACGTCGTCCCGACAGACTTTTCGCGCGAGTTCAGAATCGCGATTCACAAAGGCATCCAGGCACTCTTTGACCATCTGGCTGGTCCACTCAGCCATTCTCGGAATATCGATATAGGGTTTGAGCTGAGGCTCTTCGTTCAACTCGATCGCGCGTTCGGCAATATTTTCGGCTAGATCGCTCATCCGTTCGAGTTCCGTGGAGATCTTCATGGCCGTCGTGATGAATCGGAGATCGCCGGCCGTCGGATGGTGGAGCGCCAGCAGGCGGAGGCACGTCTCGTCGACTTCGACGTCCAG
>JANNXZ010000294.1:0-2880 GCA_031409835.1 Nitrospirota bacterium | reverse complement strand
TCGCGCAGGCGCGTAGACCATGAGTAACGGATGGGCAATGTTTGCATTGTAGTTTGCCGGCGTTTTGACCATGTAGCGGATACCAGCCGCGGTCTTTTCATCGTTGCTGGCGCCGGCAGTACTGGGTTTTGTTCCTGGTTCGCAACGTCCTGTCGCACTGTCAACCGGATACACCGTTTCACTCAGCACATTGCCAGGATTCACAGTTTCAGCATTGTTCTTTCCAGCAGGTTGAATCGCGCCTGCGCCGGAAAAACCGATGACCAATAGGCTTAATGCTACGGCAATGATCGTTGGACGACCCGGCTGCCTTTTCCCGAGGCGTACCCACTCCGGCTTCACGATCCCGACTACTAAGAGGGCGACCGACAGAACGGTCAGCACCCTGAAGATCATGAAGAGCGACTCGTTCATCGGTTTCACCTCGCATCGTTCACTGCACACATTGAGCGACCATCGTCATCGTGGGGACTTTGCGAGCACGGGAGACCATCCAGCCCGCCCGCTTTCTCATTTTCCGAAATCACTTCTACCCGCTAAAAGGGAGTGGCCAGATTGTCGTTCACTGCGCGCATCGAACGAGCACATTCTTATAGTGCGCGTTCTGCGAGCAAGAAAGACATCTGGCCGCTCCCTCTCTTCCTTACCCCAATTTCACGATCGTCACGCCATCTCCGCCCTCTGCCCGATCTCCCGCGCGGAACTCTGCCACGTAGGGCGAGTCTTTCAAGTAGTCTCGCAGCGACACTTTGAGTTTCCCCGTACCATGGCCATGAATGATGCGCAGAAACGGCGCGCCAGCCATCGTCGCACGATCCAACGCTGCAACCACTTGATCCAAGGCCTCGTCCGCCGCCTTCCCTCGAACATCCACGACCGTCTGTTCATCGAGATCTAGTCCACCGCCTGATGAGACCCGGCGAAGACTCGATGATACTGGCGGCGGCGGTGCTGCCTGCCCTCGTGCGAGGCCGACGAGATTCGCCACTGTGGCCAGCACTTCCCCTTCCCCCACCTTTACCCTCACACGTTTCTTCCCTTGTGGCGTTTCAAGTAGTGTGCCGGTTATGCCGAGTCCGCTAATCTCGACTCGATCCCCGACCCCCAACTGCGCAAGCGGAATCGGCGTGCTCGGTGGGGCCAGTTCGGCTCTCGTCTGTGTCTCTAGCTCGAACAATCGTTGCTTCGCTGCTTTGGCTTTGATCAACTTCTGCTCGCCCTTGACGGCATCGACCGTGGCCTGCACTTCAGCCCGCGCGCGACTGAACTGTTCACTGAGTTTTCGCTTGAGGCCCTTCTGCGCTTCACGTTCTGTGTCTTCCAGGTGAGCCAACTGCGCCTTCGCGCGTTGCTCGGCCTGTTCCGCTTCACCTCTGGCCTCAACAGCGCGGGCCAGATCGTCGGCCAATTTCCGCTGCGTGGTTTGCAAGTCTTGCAGCATTGTTTCCATGACTCGGTCGTCTTTATGGAGCTTCTGTCTCGCCTCATCCAGCAAGGCCCGGTCCATTCCTAATCGGCCGGCAATCTCAAGCGCGGACGATCCACCCGGCACTCCCATGAAGAGCCGATAGGTCGGCGAGAGCGTCGCCACGTCAAATTCGACTGCGGCATTTGCAAATCCTGGCATCGTATGAGCCAAGGCCTTCAGCGATCCGTAGTGCGTGGTCGCGACGACTTTCATCCCCAGCGTGGCCAGCCGGCAGAGCAAGGCTTCGGCAAGGGCCGCTCCTTCTGCCGGATCGGTCGAGGTCACTGGTTCATCGAGGAGGACCAACCATTGCCGCGGGACGGCTTTTGTGTCGCTGCTACGCTGACGGTCCGTTTCATCGAGCAATTGGATCATCTGGGTCATGTGCGCCGAAAAGCTGGACAGGTCGCGGGCCAGATCTTGAGCGTCGCCGATATCGGCATAGACATCGGGGAAGATCGCCATCTCGGATTCCGCATTACAGGGCAGGTGCAATCCCGCCCGGACCATCAAGGCAAAGAGCCCCACGATCTTGAGGGTCACGGTCTTCCCGCCCGTATTGGGACCAGAGATGACGAGCACGTGAATCGATTCATCCAAGAAAATATCGTTAGCGACCACCTGCTCTTTCGACAATACGAGCAAGGGATGCCTGGCCTGCAACAGCCTCACACGCCCTTCATCATTGAGCCCAACAGGCTGCGCCTTCAGTTGACGGCCAAACGATGCCCTCGCCGAAATACCGTCAAGCACCGCCAGCGCTTCGAGCCCCGCCAGCACAACCTCGGCTTGTGCGGCAACGAGGGAGGACAACTCACGGAGGATGCGGCGCACTTCCCGTTCGATCTCCAGATCCGCCACTTTGATCGAATTGTTCAGCTCAACCAGCTCACGCGGTTCGATAAATACCGTGGCCCCGCTGGCCGACACATCATGGACGATCCCCGGCACCCGTCCACGCATGTCGGCTTTCACCGGAATGACATAGCGGCCTTCTCGCTGGGCGAAATACTGTTCTTGAAGAATGTCCTCATAGCGGCGCGAGTGGAGCATCTGATTGACTTGATCGCGCATATGCTGTTTGAGCCCCTGGGCCTGATGGGTTAAGCGCCGCAACTCGGGCGTTGCCGACTCCTTGATTGAGCCGTCGGGATGGATCGCTGCATCCAGCGCGGTTTTTACGGGACGCAGTTCCCCCACCGATTGCAAGGGATGTGCGGCGGTTGCCAGCGCAGGAGCATCGTGCTGATGCCGCCCCACAAAACGGCCGCTCTCTTCCAATATCTCCAACACCATCGCGCAATCCCGGAGTTCGTGAACCTCCAACACCGCCCCTTTCTTCGCCCGGGCGAGCGGATCGCGAATATCCGGGAATGCCAAGGCCGGCAGGGCCTCGCCGGATGCTTGCAGCT
>JANNXZ010000293.1:0-5121 GCA_031409835.1 Nitrospirota bacterium | reverse complement strand
CACACCTTGCGGCAGCAATCGGAGAAGCCGCAAGGACAGAGCAGTTTTGCGCTAGCGGATTTTGTCGCGCCGAAAGAGTCAGGCCGTGCTGATCATATTGGTGCCTTTGCCGTGACGACGGGAATCGGGGTGGATCTCTTGTGTAAGGAGTTCGAGCGCGACCATGATGACTACAATTCTATTATGGCCAAAGCCTTGGCCGACCGCTTGGCCGAGGCCTTTGCCGAATATCTCCATAAGCAGGCGCGCGAGGCGTGGGGGTATGGCAAAGGAGAGACGCTGTCGAGTGAGGATCTGATCCGTGAAAAGTATCGCGGCATCCGTCCCGCGCCGGGGTATCCGGCATGTCCCGACCACACAGAGAAGCGGTTGCTTTTCGATCTCCTGTCCGCAGAACAGCAGACAGGCATCACCTTGACGGAGAGCTTTGCGATGTGGCCTGCGGCCTCCGTGAGCGGATTCTACTTTGCCCATCCGGAGGCCAAGTATTTTGCCGTGGGGAAAATTGGAAAGGACCAGGTGCTCGACTACCAGGTGAGAAAAGGAATGCCTCTTTCAGCGCTGGAGCGATGGTTGGGGCCGAACCTGAACTATGAACCCACATAGAAGCCAGGCGAGGGGCGAGGGGTACGAGGCGAGAGGGAAGACATTCCTTCTGATCACCCCCTAGCCTCTGGCCCCGTGCCTCTCGCCTGAACATCGGCGGTTGCAGTAGAAGCCTTCGTGAATAATGCGGGCTAAGAGACTTCTGCCAAGGCAGCCTGTCGAACTGGTTTCCCAATGGTAGCGATCAAGGCAGACTTCACCCGCCGATATCGTTCTTCTGCCCAGCGATTCACTTCCTCTGAATCAGTAAAGACCAGCTCCCAGGCTTTGGCGGCATCCAGCATCAGCAACTGGTGCGGGTGATGATTGGCGGACACATAGACGACGAGCACGGCAGATTTGCCGGTGAGGCTAATATCCGTAAACACGTGCAGCCTAGCGCCATCCGGCAAGGTGATGTCGCGGGAAGCGGCTTCGACGAGGGGATGGTACAGCCGCTGAAGAAATTGGGACGTGACCTCGTAGGCGTTGGTCGTACTTAAGAGGCGGGGATTGGGTTTTTCTCCAAACAGGTTCTCGGTCAGATAGGTCGCAGCCTCCCAGGTCGGCATGACTCCGGACGTGACCAAGGATTCGCACAGATACGCGATCCAATTGCGTGTTGCCCCCTGTTTGCGGGCCGCCGTTGTCTTCTTCGCCATGATCGGCAATCCTTTCGCGAGCATGAACGGCTGTGGGTACAGGGCCTAGTAACCAATGCGTGGGGCTGTACCTGACGAGATGAGGAAAGTATATCGGCGGGTGGAAAAGCGGTCAACGAAATGATGAAAAGGTTACTGGGATTCGCGAATCATTTTGCGCGGCGGTTGGTCGGCATACTGGTCATGGATGAGCGTGATGTCGCTCAGTGAAGCGAAGAAGATGTCGAGGAGTTCGGGGTCGAAGTGTTCTCCTCGATGTTTGGTCATGAGTTCGACGGCGTGATCGAGGGGGAAGGCGGGCTTATAGACGCGTGCGGTCGTGAGCGCATCGAAGGCATCGGCGATCGCGGCGATTCGTCCTTCCACTGGAATAGCTTCGCCCTTCAACTTGCGCGGATATCCGTTACCATCCCAACGTTCATGGTGAGTCCAGGCGATCGATGCCGCGACCTTGAGGATTTCCGCATCCGACCCACTGAGGATACGATAACCGATCTCTGCATGTTGAGAGATGACAGTGAATTCTTCCGGCGTGAACTTGCCGGGCTTGAGGAGCACATGATCCGGCGTGCCGATTTTTCCGATGTCGTGCATCGGACTGGCGGTGCGGATCAAATCGCACCGTTCCGATGACATCCCATACTTCCTCGCGAGCAATTCACAGTAGTGGCTCATGCGTTGAATATGCTGTGCCGTGGCACTGTCTCTATATTCGGCGGCGATGGCGAGTCGCTGAATCGTTTCTTCTCGTGAGAGCCGCAGTTCTTTTTCGCTTCGTTCGAGCCACTCGAGCGCCTGCTGAAGCGCCATCGTTCTGGTTCTAACGACATCTTCCAGGTTCTCCCGGTGCAGGCGATTTTCAAGTTCAAGCCGGCGGCGGCGGAGCGCATTGGCGACATTGATCATGACTTCATTGGACTCGAACGGCTTCACGATGTATCCAAACGCCCCCATGTCCAGTGCCGCGTTTGCCAGCACCGAGCTGTCGAGGCCGGTCACCATGATGACGGCGGTATGGGGATGCTGACTCAGGATATTGCGGACGAGATCCATGCCCGACTCACCGGGCATATTGACATCGCACAACAACAATGCAAAGGGTTGTTCTTCCAGCCTTGTCCGTGCTTCACGCGCATCGGACGCGAGGACCGTCTCATACCCATGGGTCTGAAGCATGTACCCCAGGAGCCGGCGGATCGGTTCTTCGTCGTCGATGATCAGCACGCGCTTGAGTTCAAGGAGGGCTTGATCGGCAGATCGGTCGAGGAGCAACGTCATGATGTGTGGGTCTACTTTATATTATAGAGGAGAGAACTGTTTGGGCTCAGTGGGTTCATGTGTTTCGCGACGGTTCAAGGTCTCAAGAGAATGTAAGGGCAAAGCACATTTTGTGCCAATACAATACGAAAATCCGCACGTTGCGGGTCTTCACCAGATTACGCCTTCTTGGCTGAAAAGCAGTGGGATGCTGCGCTGTGACAGTGTTTTTATGAGGGCAGTTACACTCTTGCTCGATGTTCCAGTGGGGTATGTGCATAGAGTGAGAATACGTCTGTACAGATTTAGCCGTGTGCGCCGTGTACTTTTGTGCAAATTGATCGGAAGAAATGGTCGAAAACATGAGCCATCCTCTGTAGGCTTCACTCGCTGATGAGGCACCAGGCCAGTTTCATTGCGCTTTCACAAGGCCTTCACTATAATGCGCGGCATCAATCAACTGGAGTAGCCAATGAGTAATGCAACGGGATTAGTGCGTGTCGATGGGCGGAGAAAAGATCAGCTTCGTCCGGTAAAAGTGACGCGGAATTTCATTAAACATGCCGAAGGGTCTGTGCTGATCGAAATGGGCGACACCAAAGTGATTTGTACAGCCTCGATTGAGGAGAAGGTACCTCCCTTTCTGAAAGGAAAAGGGCAAGGATGGGTGACGGCAGAGTATTCGATGCTTCCCCGTTCGACCCACGAGCGATCCCCGCGTGAAGCGGTCAAAGGGAAGCAAGGTGGCAGGACGCTGGAGATTCAACGGCTTGTTGGGCGAGCTCTCCGTGCGGTGACCGATATGGGCCAGATGGGAGAGCGGTCGATCTGGCTCGATTGCGACGTGATCCAGGCCGACGGAGGAACCAGAACGGCGTCTATTACAGGGGCGTTTATTGCTCTAGCCGATGCGTTCACCGTCCTCAAGAAACGAGGCCTGATCAAGAAACGACCTTTGACGGACTACCTGGCTGCCATTAGCGTAGGGAAAGTAGGTGGGGAAATTCTCGTCGACTTGGCCTATACGGAAGACTCAATGGCCGATGTCGACATGAATGTGGTCATGACCGGACAAGGCCGCTATGTCGAAGTTCAGGGCACAGCGGAGCGGACCCCCTTTGCCAAACAGGAAATGGATGAATTTATGGCGATGGGATGGAGCGGGATTCAGACCCTCACCGCGATGCAGAAGGATTTAATCGGGGAATTGGGCTAGGGAAGAGACGATGATTCGTGAATTAGTCCTCGCCACGCGTAATCGGCATAAGAGCGAAGAGCTTACAGCCCTCTTAGGCGATCTCGGCATCACGATTCGTACGCTCGATGAGTTCCCTGGTGCCCCAGAAGTGGTCGAAGACGGGGACACCTGCGAGGCCAATGCAGTCAAAAAAGCGCGTGCCATAGCCGACTTCACGGGTTTGCCGGCCGTCGCCGACGATACGGGCCTGGAAGTGGATGCGCTTGGTGGGCGGCCCGGTGTCTATGCAGCCCGTTATGCCGGCGAAGACGCGACCTACGAGGACAACTGTCGGAAGTTGCTGCAGGAGTTGACGGGCGTGCCTCGTGAACGACGAACCGCTCGCTTTCTGACCGTCGCCGCGATTGCACTGCCTTCAGGCGGAATACGGATGGCACAAGGAACGTTGGACGGAGTGATTGCAGAAGAGGCGAGTGGGACGTTAGGATTCGGGTACGATCCTGTGTTCCTCATTCCGGAATTAGGGAAGACCTTGGCTCAGCTGTCGGCGGATCAAAAAAACACGATCAGTCATCGCGCCAAAGCGTTCACTCAGGCGAGAGACCTGTTACGAGAGATGGCGTTCGAGATACTCGAGTCGGGGCGTAGCGCAGCCCGGTAGCGCGCCTGCTTTGGGATCACAGAACGGGGGATTGCTCAAGTCGTTGAAGACATGGGCAATCCCCTTTGTTTATGCGGTGTCCAGCCTCTCGCCTCTTTGTTTCTCTTTGTCGCTCTCTGCCTCCATTCAGCCCGGTTTGTGCAGCCCGCTAACACCGTAATAACACCCCCTCCTCAATCGGCAGACCCCCCCACCGGCTTGGGCATGAGACTCCTTTCCCCTTTGCACCACAGGGACAAAAGAGGGGCTTGTTCGGCAGGCGGCGGGGGCCGTTTGGGACCCCACGTTGGTAAGGCGACAGACAAGGCCAGCCATGCATCTATACCGCTGTGCTGTGGAGAGAAGAGGGGGGGCCGGCGGGGGTGCAAAAAGGGCACCCGCTACCTGCTTTATTTAGGCCCACGATTCGAGTCCCGCTGCGGGCGACGCAGGCTGAGGCCAAGCGCGCCAACGCTAAGGAATAAGCCTGCTCACTCACACGATAGCCTCTTCCGCCACTCCGACGGAGGCATAAAATCCGGGTCGGCCTTTTTTCGGTTCTTCCATCCATATATCCCCTGATCATAAAGCAAAACTTCATAACAATGTCCTATATATGCCCATGAAACTATTTTACCCGAAGAATCTGTTATTAAAGAACTATTACATTGGTTCGATCCCCACCTCCCTGGATACATCGGAGTATCGCAGTAAGTCGTTCCATGCACACCGCAGGTAATCGGGCCCGGGCCGCTATAAGAATCGATGGTAGTCCATGT
>JANNXZ010000292.1:0-2042 GCA_031409835.1 Nitrospirota bacterium | reverse complement strand
CAGATTCCGGGAATCACTCCCCTCGAAAAACCTTTTAAGCCCCCGATGCCTGAAACTCGCTATCATAATTGAACTGTAGCGTGTAGCGCATCACATGTCAACGAACTATCCCTGCAATCATGGAGCAAGAAACGGTTCCTGCCACCGTTTTCATGCCCCGAGCGACAAGCTGCCTATTTGCAGGTCCTGCAACCCTCCACATCCTTGCACATGGCGCCGGTCAGCCGTGAGGTCTTGATTGCGGCCGCTCGCCTTCGCGCTGAGACAGGACTCAAGTTGCCGGACGCCATTCATGTCGCCACCGCACAGCTCACGGGCTGTGATCAGTTCCTCACCAATGATGCCCGCGTACCCGCCCTCCCCGGCGGCCTCGCTATCCGACGGCTTTCCGAACTCTAGCCACAGCAGAAGCCGCGCGGTGGCAGATCGAGCAATTACTCTCCGCCCCGCTGCTTCCTACCGCTGCTTCAAAGTATCAAGTCAAGCAACGACCCCATCGGCTTTCGCATGCTCCAGCGGTTCTTGCTCCATATGGGAATGGACGACGCACGGCGCCACGATCACGAGATCGAGGTCGTGTTACCGGGGAAGAAGAAGTAAGTCTCGTGCGTGAGGCAGGTGCGTGGAACGTAGGGAGCGTTACTGCGATTCGATTGCCAACCCGTCGATGAGTGAAAAGTGTCGGCGATTGTTCGTAAGAACGGTCAACTCATAGCGAAGAGCCGTGGATCCAATCAACAGATCAAAATCTCCCAGGACTTTGCCCGTAGCTCGCAACCGTCCACGATGCTGGCCGAAGATCTTGCAGATCTCTGTGTCGATCCCCAGCACGGTCATTCCGAGAAGAAAATCACTGAGGGCCTGCGCATTATCCGTTGGATTGGAGGAATAGTGCACACCCTCATACAGTTCCGCGAGGGAGACGACAGACACGGCGCACCCTTGATCGGTCAAGGTCTGCAGCTGGCTCACGATGGCGCGGTGGCCGTTCAGGTAATGGATGATCCAATCAGTGTCGACGAGATAACGGAGGCTCATAGGGTAGGGACGGGCCGCGTCAACACGACGCGATCGGCATAGATGTTACGAATAAGCTCCTCTGCATTGAGGGTCCCCTTCCACTGTCCTGCACTTCGTTGAAAGGCTTTGTGATCTGTCATGGTGGGAACCGTGAGGATCGTGACCATGACTTCCTGCCCCTCCGGCAGATCCATCGGCTCCAGCGGTTCGATCACACCACCTTTAATACGCGCACGCAGGGTGCCACTCATATGAACCCTCCTGGGCTTGTTGTACACGTACGAGTTGGCTCAACAGTATAAGACGGCGTCCCCACTTGTCAATTAACGAACGCACTCCTATCCTCCTCTCATCCCAGTCACACCGGCGAAGGAGTGGGCGACACCTTCTCACCGGTTCAACAAACCGTCAGTGGCGCACGTTTCTTCATGGCGGCTCCCTCGTTTGTTTGGTTCATCTGGTTGGTCTGGTCTATCTCGTTCATCTGGTTTATTTGGTTTGTTTAGTGTCTCTGGTTAATTTCGTACAACCCAAAAAACTCAGAACTCAGAACTTATAACTCAGAACTCGGCGACGCCGGCGCCTCACGCTTCACGAACGACGCTTAACGCGCAGGCACATCTGAATCCAAATAGATTCTACGAGAATCAAAATAGATTCAGCTGAGATCGTGCTGATGAGGTGCTGTGCCTTCGTCTGTCCCCACGCCCTCGTGAAAACCTGCCAATATTGAACGCATTCATGAAAACTCTTTCGATGCCGGCTCCAGAATCCGCTGGCACATCAATTGCGCTATGCCTCTGTGGGTGATGAGCACTGGGGAGTTCTGAGTTTTGAGTTCTGGGTTCTGAGTTGGAAGACGGGGCGAGTGCTCTAGTCTATTTGGTTTGTTTTGTTCATGTGGTTCATCTGGTTAGTTTCGTTCAACCAAATAAACAAGACAAACCAAACAAACCAAATAAACGAGAGAAACCAGTCCGACTACCCCCAAATGGGCTATTGCGAAAAATGCCGTACAGGTT
>JANNXZ010000291.1:0-2064 GCA_031409835.1 Nitrospirota bacterium | reverse complement strand
GAACCGATCTATCTGAAGCATCACATGCTGGGCCTCACACTGGCCGTGGTCTCCCCCATTCTGCTGCCCTTCCTCTATCACCGCTACATCTCACCGCTCAGCTTTGACGTTCTATTTTTTGCCGGGATGATCATCGCTCTGATAGGAAGCATCGCACTCTATTTCGCCTACCGATCCTCTGCTCAGAATGAACCGTGAAACGAACCGTGAAACGTGAGACGTAAAACGTGAAATGTAGAGACGCCGATTGGCTTTCCGATGAAACCTCTCACGTTTCACCTTTTACGTCTCACGCATACCACCCTTCGTACTCGGCCTCTGATGTACCAAGGTGAGAGGAGTAGTCGCGTCGGCAGTGTGCAACGCCAAGCGGCTCACATGAATGTAGGCGAGAGTCCAGTCTTTGCCAAAAACATACGGCACATGCGACCCAAACGGCCGCCCATTTCTGAGCGTCAGCAGAACCCCCGTACGGACCTCCTCGGCCAGATTGGCCCAAGCAGCTTGAACTTCCTGGTTTGACAAAGCCTCCGACATTGCCATAGAGCAACCCTCCCTCTGACAAAGCAATGAATGACAGTGGTCCGAGCCTATCATCCCCCGATGAGTAGAAACCAGAATCTCACAGGTGTATCCTGTACAGAAAGAACTGCCACACCCTCTCGCATGACATTATGCTCCAATGAGACATCACGCAGAAGGAGGACACCAGATGAAGAACACATGGATCGCAGTAGGACTGTGTTTATCGGTCATCATTGCAGGCTGTGCGAGTGAGAAGGCCGAAATCAAAGAGGACCGGCTGACCGTCGGGAAAGTCCAGGGAGAGATCAAGGTCGGCATGGCGGCCTCTCAGGTCGCGGAACTCCTCGGATCGCCGAACATCGTGACGACGGATGAGAAACGCCGTGAGGTCTGGATGTACGACAAAGTGTCGACCGACCGGGTTGACACATCCAGCTCTTCCTTTGCAGGCATCATCATCTTGGGTGGCAGCTCACGCAGCAGTTCCAGCTCGCAGCGGCAGCGCACCCTCACCATCATCATCAAGTACGACGAGGAAAAGAAGGTTCGCGACTTTGCCTACAACTCCACGCAATTCTAAGCGGACGGGAGCCTGCCTGATCGCGCTCGTGCTGCTGACCGGGTGTGTCACTCACACGGAGCCGGCCGAGTTGTTTCAGTTGACGGCGGAGACCTCCAAGAACCGGGCGATGCAGACCCGATTCTTTGAAACGCCCAACGAAAAGGAACTGCTGTCGGCGTCGGCCGCCGTGCTCCAAGATCTCGGCTTTCAAGTCGAGGAGAGCGTGCGCGAGGTCGGGTTCCTGCGGGCAACGAAAGAACGCAGCGCACGGGAGTACGGTCAATATATCCAGCAGGCCCTGTTCCTCATCCTCTCACTCGGCAAACTGCTCACCCCTGTAGATCTGCACCAGAAGATCGCGGCGGGCTTGATCACCAGGCCGCTCAATCAAGCAGCCACCAGGCAGGAAGTGCGTATCGTGTTCTACCGCGTCGTATGGAAAGGCGACGGACAAGCCGATCGCCAATATATTCCACCGGGTCAACAGCATATGGAAATGATCCGGGATCCGGAAATCTATCAACAGTTTTTCGCCAAACTTTCCAAAGCCGTGTTCCTGGAAGCGCATACCATATGATCGAGCGAAGAAGAGGATCTATGACTGACACGCGATGCGTATGGGGAAGCCTGCTCATAGTTGGAAGCCTCCTGCTCTACGGCTGTTCCACACCGCAAACTCCGCAGGATCTCCTGGCGCCAACCGACGCGCAACTCAAGATCCGCAGCATCCAAACGCGCACCTTCGACGTCAAAGACCGGAACGCCGCCATACGCGGTGTCATCGCGTCGCTGCAAGACCTCGGGTTCATCATTGAACGGGCTAACGAACCGCTCGGGCTCGTGACGGCCGCGCGATTCGCCGAGCCCAATTATTACGACGTCATTAGCGTCACTGTCACCGTGCGTCAGGACACGAAGGATCGTCTGACCATCCGTGCGAATGCCATCTACAACAACAAGCCCATCGACGACCCCAA
>JANNXZ010000290.1:0-5429 GCA_031409835.1 Nitrospirota bacterium | reverse complement strand
GACGCGAGCGGAGGCCGCCGATGCGCTGACTCGATTCGGCTCCGCCGTGATTGCGCCATTGCTGGCCGTGCTGGCACGCGAGTCGGATGACAACATCCGTTACCATGTCAAAGAGACGTTGGCTAGGGTGGGCTGGCGGGCGGGGCGTATCTCGTGAGCCAATGCTCAATGTTGAATGTTCAATTTTGAATTTGTAACTCAGCACACAGGACTCAGCACTGATTCCGTACGCAGGTTGTAGCCCATGCCAAAAGAAACGATCGAAACGCTGATCTCTGAGCTGGTCCACGAAGAGGACTGGCGACGGATGCGAGCGACGGCAGCTTGCCTGTCGGGCGGGCCTCGTGCGGTGCAGGCGCTCATTCACGCGCTGCAAACCGGGTCGCCGGCCTTGAAAGCCGAGGTTGCGGCTATGTTGGCGCGTGTGAACGATCCTCAGGCCGGCGTGCCCTTGGTCGTCTTACTCCGCGACGAAGATGAGGCCGTCCGCAAGGCCGGCGCGTCAGCCTTGGAACACATGGCGGGGGTGCTGGAGGAGACGACCGCGGCGGCGCTGGCCTCGCTGCTCTATGAATCGAAGGATGAGGGGATTCGTGTGGCGGCCTCGCAGTTGTTGGGGGTCATTCCGAATGCGATCGCGCCGCTCTGCGAGATGTTGACCCATCAAGACCCGGACGCGCAGATCATGGCCGCGAAGATGTTGGAACATTTGCTCGATCCCCGCTCGGCGGACTCGTTCATCAATGCCATGGGGCAGCCGGCCGTTTGCGACATTGCCGTGCGGGCGCTCAAGAAGTTGAGCGCGATTCGTGAACGCATCGACGAGGTGTTCGACGCGCTTCGTGCGATCGAGGAATTGAGCGAACGGGAAGAGGCTCGTATGAGTACGGTCATCAATCTTCTGGCCATCGGGCGTCCGAGCGTGGAGATTTTGATCGAGTACCTGGAGGATGACGATTGGGTGATCCGTGAAGCCGCCGCCGATTTGCTGGGGAAGATCGGCGATGTTCGCGCGGTCGAGCCCTTGATGCAGCGGTTGCGAGTCGATAAAGATACGGGTGTGAAGGAGCTGGCGATGAAATCATTGGGGTTGATTGGCGATGCCAGGCCGGCCCAACTCTATATCGAGGCCATTCCCATTCGACCCCTGCGGGTCTATGCCATGGAAGCCCTGGCCAAAGTGAAAGATGTAGATGTGTTGCGGCCGTATAAGGAACTGTTCGATCGGTTGAGAACGGATCGGGACGGTCTGGTTGCGTACAATTCCGGGTTGATCGCCGACAAACTGGAAGCGCTCGATGGGACGCCTGTCGGGAGTCAGGGAGGGCAGGACGACGATGAGTGACGAGATGCAGGCTGAACGGATCGAACAACTGATCGGAGCCCTGCGGGACGACAATGAAGCGCTCCGCAATCATGCGATTGCCAGTTTGAGTCAAGTGGGCGAAGAGGCGGTGGGGCCGCTGATCGGGCTGATGGCGGACGAAGATGTGCTGATTCGGGAAGCGGCAACCAGTGCCATCGTGCGCATCGGTCCATCCGTTGTCGGTCCATTGATCGAAGCGTTGGAGGACGATGAGTGGGCGATTCGCGAGCAGGCTGCGTCGGGATTGGGGAAGCTGAAGGACCCTCGGGGCGTCGATCCCCTCGTGAAGGCGCTCAAGGACAAAGACGGCGCAGTGCGGACTGCCGCTGTGTGGGCGCTGGAGCGTGTTGGCGATGCGCGCGCCGTGCCTGGATTAGTTGAGGCGCTGACCGATCATACGGTGCATGAGGACGTGGCGCGTGTGCTGAAGAAAATCGGTGATGCGCGGGCCGTGGACGCCTTGGTCGACGGGCTGCTGGGCAGCAATTGGATGGTACGGCGTCATGCGGCTGAAGCCTTGGGCAAGATTGGCGATGCCCGTGGAATCGACCCGTTGATCGAATCGCTTAAGGATGAAGACTGGCTTGTGCGGCGCAATGCCGCGGAGTCGCTCGCGCGGCTCGGGGCGAAGCAGGCCATCGACCCCTTGCTTCCGCTGCTTGAAGATGAGAATACGATGGTGCAGGAAACGGTAGAAGGTGTGCTGGCGAGTCTCGGGTGGAAGGTAAAGCCGTAATCTTTATTTCGATGTAAAAGGATATATCTCATGGCGGATGAAGCACCTCCAAAGCTTATTCAGATCGGCCCGAAGGGCGGCGCGAAGAAGGACGGATTTAATCTCGTGACGGAACGAGTCGTCGCGGTGAACCCTGAAACGAAACAGCTCGAAGTTGAACTGTTGGCCTACGATGGGAAGACGGTCGTACTCGATGTCGATGATGAGGCGCTCGAAGAGCTAAAGAAGATCAAGGTGGGGGATGGCGCCACCATCCGTGTCGTCGAAGAAGGCGGGAAACGGATCGCCAAGAGCTTTCGGATTCGCGCGAAGGATCCCAATGCGGCGCGAGCCGACGCGATGCTCTTGGATCTGAAAGACAGCCACTGGCTCAACCGCAAGTATGCAGCTGAAGTGCTGGGTGAACTCAAAGAAATTCGCGCTGTGCAGCCGCTGGTCGATGCGTTGGCGGATGAAGTCGGCGATGTCCGGCAGCGCGCCTATGATTCCTTGATCAAAATCGGCGGCCCGGCTGTGTCAGTGCTCGTGCCTTTGCTGGTGTCGGAGGAAGATGAGATCAGGCAATCTGTGACGGAAATCATCCGTAAAATCGGAAAGCCCGCCGTCGAGCCGTTGGCCACGGCGCTCGCCGAGGCTGACGACCGTCTGAAGACGCGAGTGATGAAGGTGTTGGACCGGATGGGCTACAAGCCGAAAGTCAAAGATGAGGCCAAGGCCGTCGAAGCGCCGCGACTCACGTGAGCGGCGATCTCGTCCGGCGTCAGCTCTGTGATAGCAGGTACCTACTCAGGTAGATAGGCTGCAGGCTTTTCGTCTTCAGCCTGAACACCTGGGTCGTCACAATACCAGTATTGTCTCAGTCGGCGAATCCGTAGAGGGAAGAATCTCGTTCGCCCCGCCGCCCGCGCACCGATCTCCCCCTGCGTCCCGTTCACGGCAACCCCGCCAGACAGGCCATTCCCAGCGAGTCACCGGGCTGCCCTGGCATGGCCGTTGCTGCTGCGCTAATGCATTCCACTTAAGATGGTCTTGACACACCGGAGAGGCGGGACCAACATAGCGTGGCATCCGCTCACATCATTTCACCTCATTTTTCTCGGAAGAACGGCGAGATATCCGTTCGATTTCGCGCGGGAAGGACGACAGGAGCCTAGATGCACGGACAGAGACACCACCGTGTTGCCACGAGAGCGTGATCCTGTCCCATCGCAGTGGCAGCGGTATGGATGATCTCCCTGTTGGGGTGACGGAGCACGCAGCTCAAACGGTCACCATCAACGCCGACCAAGTGCCGCTCAAGCAACTCCTGGACGAACTTGCAGCGGAAACCCGTGTGTCTATCAGTCTTCCAAGGGAAATGGAATCGGAGTCGGTGACGCTCTCGGCTCACGCCGTGCCGCTTGAAGACGCGTTGAGAACGCTCCTGGACAGAAAGTCCGTTACTTTTTCCTACGCAACACTCGCCGCTGACGCACGCGATCGGCGATCGCTCCTAGCAGGCGTACAGATTTCCCAAGAGCCCAATGCCATGGTAGGCACAGCCTCCTCGTCACAATTGCTGGGATCAAAGGGAAACCCGGCAGCGGGTCAGACGGCATCACCGGCACAGGGGCCACTGAAAGGAACCCGTTCCTTCGACGATCTGAAACAATCCATCAAAGAGGAAAAAAATCCACACACGCGACTGCGTTTGTTGGAAACGCTGAGAAGCCGCCAAGGCGAAGGTCCGATTGTCCCGACGCTGGTTATTGCGCTCGGTGACCAGAACAAGGCCATTCGTCAGGCCGCGCTGAGCTTGATGATGTCGACGTCTGAGCCTATCCCATGGGTTTCCCTCGCAAAAATGGTCTCTACCGGGAAGAACCCTGAGACCTTGGTCAACATCCTGGGACTCATGAGCGACTCCGTTTCCGAAGGAACCTGGACGAAAGAGGAGCGGACTGCCGTTGCGTCCGCCTTGACCCCTGGCTCGTTGAACCAGGACTCCGACATTCGAGACGATGTCGAATCCCTCATTGCGCAACTCGTGTCTCCTCCGCAATAGTCAGTCGAGTCTCGTCTTTTCTGACCACTGCATGAAGGAGTTCCCACGCCTGTACAGGCGTGGCCCTTCACCCGTCATCACCGATGGCCCCCCGCTGGATTAGAAAAGCCTTTGTTCCGAGCCTGCGTTCATGAACGCCGTCGGCTTCCTGTATCCGCCACCCTTGACCTTGCCGATCCAATACTAGAGCCACTTCTCACCTCCCCATCAACGGTAGGCAATCCCCCCTCGAAAGATGAATAGACAGCTTTGTCTCCGATGGAATAGCTTGTGAACATCATCGGTGAGTACACTGAAGAAAGGCGAACGACGATGCAAACCCGGTCTGTTCCACCGTCTCAAGGGAGGTGCTCTATGCAACCAGCCCATGTGCTTGTGATTGCCGCAACGTTTCTCACCCTGTCCTCAACGCCGGCATTCTCCGATACGACGATCGCCTCCGATCCGTTCCTGATGCGAGAATGCTCCCAAGCCGATGGGAGCCCCCTCTACACCAACAAGGATGTGCCAGGCTGCAAACTGATGACGCTGAAGGAATTGTCGGTCGTCCCCTCTCTCGAGAATATGCCAACCTATCGCCCGACTGTGGCTGCGGTTCCTTATTATGATATTCCCCCGTCTGCCAATCGAAACCAGACCGATATGGTCGGGGGAGTGCAAACCGTCCCAGATTGGGCCAGAGATTGGTACGCCAGCTTCGCTTCATCTGGGTCCGTTCAAGCTGAACTCTGCTCTCTGTATGGCGAATGGTTGCATCTCAACGAGAAAACTCGAGGCGGATTTTTTTACGGGACAGATCCCTCGTATGGCGGAGATCTTTCTGGAAAAAATCAGCACGGGGCGAGCTATTCGTTCTACGACAATGCTCGCTACGTCACACTGTCCAACCTTTTTGGGCGAGGCTTCCTGCCAACAGGCTGCCCGTAAGAGACGATCAACGCTTTCGAGAGGGGGCCTCAGACCATGAGCGGTTTGAGGCCGCTTACTTTTCGTAGAACTCCCGATACCACCGCACAAAACGTGAGATCCCTTCTTCAATCGGCGTCGCTGGAGCAAACCCGACGTCCCGCGTCAGGTCTTCGACATCCGCATAGGTGGCCGGTACGTCGCCCGGCTGAATCGGCAGCAACTTCTTCACTGCCTTCTTTCCTAACGCCTGCTCCAGCACCTCGATGAAGTGTAGTAGCTCCACCGGCTGATGATTACCGATATTGTAAATCCTAGCCGGAGCTGAGCTGGTTCCGGGATCCGGCTTGTCGCCGGACCAAGCCTGGTTCGGCGTA
>JANNXZ010000289.1:0-4030 GCA_031409835.1 Nitrospirota bacterium | reverse complement strand
GAGAAGCGAGACTTGCGAGAAAAACGGGACGGGTGAGGCGGTCTGAAGTCTGAAGTGCCGCAGTTCCGAGGCTGACCCTCGTTTCACGTTTCACGCCTAACGTTTCACGGTTCCTTGAGCTCGTCGGTGGAGAAGCTCAAGGCCTTCTAACGTGAGGAATGGTTCAATTTTTTGAATGGAAGTGGCCTCGGCTGCCAGGATGGAACTGAGTCCTCCGGTGCCGATGACGTAGGCTGAACGTCCGAGTTCCTGTTCCATTCGCCGGACGATGGTATCAACCAGCCCTGCATACCCGAATAACAGGCCGGCTTGAATGCTGCCGGCGGTGTCAGTGCCGATCACGGTCTTCGGACGGATCAATTCTACTTTGGCGAGTTTGGCGGCACGGGCGAACAGCGCCTCCGCCGAGATTCCGAGGCCGGGGGCGATGACGCCTCCGAGGTAGTGGCCCTCTGCCGTGATGGCGCAAAAGGTCGTGGCGGTGCCGAAGTCGACGACAATGAGATCGCGGCGATATTTATGATAGGCGGCTGCAGCATTCACCAGTCGGTCGCTCCCGATTTCTTTTGGGTTGGGATAACGGAGTGTGAGCCCTGTGTCCGTATCCGAGGTGACGATCAAGGGATGCTGATGAAAGTATTGGCCGATCATGTTCTCTAGGGTCTCGGTCAGCGCAGGCACAACACTGGAGATGATGGCGCCGGAGAGGCGTTGAGAGGGAATCCCTGCTGCCGTGAGGAGACTAGCAAAGAGAATACCGTACTCGTCCGAGGTTTTTTTTACATCCGTAGCCAATCGCCAATGGGCCACCAGGGTGCGGTCGTCATAGACGCCCCAGACAATATTGGTGTTGCCGATATCAACGACGATAAGCATGAGATCTATTGTACGTTTCGATTGGGTGATTTGGCTAGGTCCTGAGGTGGATGATGTCGGCCACGCGCAGATAAAGAATTTCTGGCTTTTCTGCACCAGGTTGGGTCGCCTGAGGTTGCACGCGCAAGGATCCATCGTAGCCGATGTACTCGGCAATTCCGACGACCAGATCCCCATTGGCCAGGGTCGCTTGTATTGGGTGGCCGATGGTCGAGCAGCGCTGGCCATAGGCTAAGGCGAGACGACGTGTTCCATGGAGAGCCAATTCATCGAGGCAATGTTCCAGCTCGAGGAGGAGTTGGGCGAGCAATCGATTGCGGTCAACGACGCATCCTTGAGCACACCAAATCGATGTGGCCGACTCGCGGAGTTCCTCCGGCCAATCCTGCTGATCAACATTGACGTTCAGACCGATTCCAATCACCTGGAAGGGTTTTGATCCTGCTCCTGTGCCGCTCTCACAGAGAATCCCTCCGACCTTCCGTTCCGAGATGAGGAGATCGTTGGGCCATTTCACTGAGACGTGGAGGGACGAGACAGCTTCGATGGCTTCGGCAGCGGCCAGAGCAGAGATGAGTGGTAGCCAGGAGAGCCATTCCATGAGGCGCTCCGGCGGGCGTGTGGCTTTGAGGACGATAGAACAATAGAGATTGGCACCGGGCGGAGAAAACCAGACTCTGGATAGACGCCCGCGTCCGGCGGTCTGGCTATCGGCGATGACGACCGTGCCATGCTCCACGTCTGCCTGTGCGAGGCGAACGGCTTCCCTGTTCGTTGAAGGAATGGAGTCGAACAGCTCAATGCGACGCCCCAGCCAAGTGGTCGAGAGGGTGCTGTGGATCGTGTTTCGTGTCAGTGGTGGCGAAGGTTGCACGAGATATCTAGCAGAACGCTGAAACAGTCCGCCAGCTTCGTTCTCGGCTCATCGAAATCCTCAACGTACCCCTGAGGGTACGCCTCCGGTTTCGACACGCCTGCGGCCTTGCTGGACGAACTGTTTGAGCATTCTGCGGGAATGTTTTTTCTTGTTGGTTGTTGTAGGACATGTGCAGCTTCTCGAAATTCTCGCGTGTCAAAATAATTTTCCGCTACTTGCGAGGCCGGCGGCGTGGTTCGAGCACCAAGCTGAGCGTCGCGGCTGGGGCTGAATGGGTGAGGGCTCCGATAGAGATGCGATCTGGGCCGGCCGCTGCCATGGCGCGGACGTTTTTAAGGGTGATGCCTCCCGAGACTTCAATCAACGCTTGACCGTCGATGAGTTTCACTGCTCGTTTGACTGTGGCGGGAGTCATATTGTCTAAGAGAATGATGTCAGCCTTGCCATGCAGGGCGTCGTGAACTTCCGATAACGATTCCACTTCGACAATTACTGGATTGTTTTTAGAGGCTATTGCTTGCGCGATCCGGCAGGCTGTAAGGACAGCCGACTTCTTGTTTCTCATCAGGGCTAGATGATTGTCCTTGATTAAGATGCCATCGCTGAGCGACATACGGTGGTTCGTTCCCCCGCCGAGCGACACAGCCCATTTCTGAAGCGCTCTCCAGCCCGGGAGAGTCTTTCTTGTATCCATAATGCTGACTGGATAGCCATGAATGGCACGGCAAAAGCGACTGGTGAGGGTGGCGATTCCGGAGAGATGTTGGAGAAAGTTCAGGGCGACTCGTTCAGCCATTAAGATGGATCGTCCATCGCCTTCGATCTGCAATAGGACATCTCCAGTTTTGGCACGTGCTCCATCTCGTCGGGATGGAGTTAGCTTGAGAGAGACATCCACTGCAATGAATGTTTGAATGGCCGCGGCCATCCCTGCCACGACGAGGGGTTGTTGAGCAATGATTCTGGCGCGGGCAGGAATAGGTTTGGAAAAGAGTGTCGTTGTCGTGATGTCGCCTTGGCCGAGGTCTTCTTCGAGTCCCATCCGTACCGCACGTCGAATGTCGACAGCCGGCAGCGTCACCATGTTTAGGCTCCCAGCATTGCGCGCAGCTGCTGTTCGCTGCTGGTCAGCATGGCACGGTCACGAGAGAGTGCGCGGAGGCGGTCCTGATGGTCCGTGATCACTTCAGGCGGTGCCTTTGAGACAAAGTCTGCATTGTTCAGCTTGCCGTCGAGCCGCTGGGATTCCTTGTCGGTTTCTGCGATCTGTTTCATAAGGCGGTCGAGCGCTTTTTTAAGGTCCACGTCACCCTCGACGGATACGCCCACTGTGATCCCACCTGTGACAAGGCGGAGTATATTCAATGTTGGCCACTGGGAGAGAGGAATAGGCGAGACCCGTCCACGTCCGAGATGCGCGAGATGCTGTTCAAGCATAACCAGTGTCGCGCTCGATGCAGGATCCTCGTGGGTTACAAAGACGCGCACCTCCTGCCCCGGTGGGTAGTTGAGGAGCACGCGCGCAGCCCGGATCAGACCGATACTTTGCTCAAAAAGACGAAATGTTTCTTCTGCCGACGGCTCGTGCCAGTGCGTGTGAGGCACCGGATAGGATTGGGTGACTATGGTCTCACCCTCGTGAGGCAATGTCTGCCAAATCTCTTCTGAAATAAAGGGCATGAAAGGATGAAGCAGCCGCAAAAACACTTCAAGCGTGTCCTGGAGTGTCTGTCTTGTTGCAGAACCTTCAGGATGCAGAGAATCTTGAAGTACAGGTTTGATCAATTCAAGGTACCAATCGCAGTACTCGTGCCAGAAGAATTGGTAGAGCGCGTTCGTCGCTCGATCGAACCGATAGGCTTCCAATTCCATCGTGACAACCCGGATGGTGTCGTTCAACCGGCTTTGTATCCAGAGACCAGGAAAGGACCGATCGTCCATAGGTTGTGATTCTTTTATGGCGGCAAGGTGCATGTGAGTGAAGCGGGCGGCGTTCCAGATCTTATTTGCAAAGTTTCTGTAGCCCTCGATCCGTTCCTCCGCGAGTTTGATATCGCGCCCCGGTGAGGCCATCGAGGCGAGTGTGAAACGGAGCGCGTCGGTACCGAACTGCTCCATCACATGCAGTGGATCGATGACGTTGCCTTTCGACTTGCTCATTTTCTGCCCTTCGGCATCGCGGACTAGGGCATGGATGTAGACGTCGCGGAAGGGAACATCGCCCATAAATTTCAGGCCCATCATGATCATGCGGGCGACCCAGAAGAACAGAATATC
>JANNXZ010000288.1:0-2556 GCA_031409835.1 Nitrospirota bacterium | reverse complement strand
GGACATCGATTTCTTCAGCATGTGCGAGCATCACCTGCTGCCGTTCTACGGCAGAGTTCATGTGGGTTACTTGCCGAATAAGAAAGTGGTGGGTCTCAGCAAGATTCCGCGCATTGTGGATACCTTTGCGCGACGGCTCCAGGTCCAAGAGCGGCTGACTGTCCAGATCGCCGAAACCCTGAAGTCGAAGCTCAACGCGCGTGGCGTGGGTGTGGTCGTAGAAGCGCGACATCTCTGCATGATGATGCGGGGCGTTGAAAAACAGAACACGGTTGCGGTCAGCAGCTCCATGTTAGGCGCTTTCCGCAGTCAGCCACAGACGAGGCTGGAGTTTTTGAAGTTGATACGACGAGGCAGCGTAGGCGACTCCGATTAGCAGGACGTTGAAAAAGTCTGCTTTCTCACCCGCCCAACCCCAGCGCGCCAAGACGCGCCTTTCCCCAGGCTTCATTCTCGCATCGTTCGGATCCTCAACGTACACAGAGGGTACGCCTCAGATCTTCACTCGCTGCGGCCTTGCTGGATGAACTTTTTGAATGTCCTGCCAGTTCGCACTATCCCTGTGATTCCTGTCTCTTGATCCCCCACAAGTCGTCTGGGTTTTCACTTGCTACGGCATTACCCGCGGAGTGGCGCGTCCCTGGGCGAAGAGGCTGTCTTGGCAGACTCAGGGCGGGCGGGTGAAGTAGCCGCTTGGGCTTAGCAGGTGAGAATGTCGGATAGGCTTCTCAGGTCAAAGAGCTGTTTGCGATCATCAAGCCCGGCGTATACAATTCACGCCGTTGTTGAGGATTCGAATGACGACTTCACGCGATCAGGCTCCTGATTTGTTCGGGATTCCCGAGGGGGAGACATCCGTTGAGGCTCCGTTGGCCGAGCGTCTGCGGCCGCGAGAGTTTGCGGACTTTGTCGGGCAAGAGGAGATCACTGCGCCGGATCGGCCGTTGCGGCGGGCGATCGAGGCAGATCAACTCTCCTCCGTCATTTTCTGGGGGCCGCCCGGTTCTGGCAAGACCACGCTGGCGCATCTCATCGCGCGCCACACGAAGGCGCAGTTCGTGCCCTTTTCGGCGGTCACAGGGGGAGTTCCCGAGCTGCGGGCCATTATCAAAACGGCAGAGCAACGCCAGTCGATCAATGGTCAACGGACCATTCTGTTCGTCGACGAAATCCATCGGTTCAACAAGGCGCAGCAGGATGCCTTTCTGCCTCATGTCGAGCGGGGGACGGTCATCCTGGTCGGCGCAACGACGGAGAATCCCTCATTTGAAGTGATCTCACCGCTCTTGTCTCGTTCCCTGGTCATTGTGCTCAAGTCCCTTTCGGATGAGGCGCTGGGGCATATTCTTGACCGGGCGCTCGCGGACCCTGCGATCGGGTTGGGGAAGTGGAGTGCGCGTCTGTCACCCGATGCCAGGCAACGACTGATTGCCTATGGCAACGGCGATGCTCGAGCGCTCCTGACCGCGCTGGATTTTGTGGTCAGACAGCAACCGGCTGGGCCTGACGGGACTCGCCTGATCGATGGAACGGCGCTGGAAGCTGCGCTGATGAAGAAATCGATCCGGTACGACAAGTCCGGCGAAGAACATTACAACATCATCTCTGCCTATATTAAAAGCTTGCGCGATTCCGATCCTGACGGAGCCCTCTATTGGCTTGCCCGGATGTTGGAAGGGGGGGAGGATCCGAAATTTATCGCCAGGCGCCTGGTTATTTTTGCCTCCGAGGACGTGGGGAATGCCGATCCGATGGGGCTGGTGGTCGCGGCTGCGGTCGCTCAGGCCGTGCAGTTTGTCGGGCTCCCCGAGGCGCAGATCAACTTGGCCCAGGGGACGACCTATCTTGCGACCAGGCACAAAGATAATGCCTCCTATATTGGGCTGCTTGAGGCCATGGAAGACGCAAAAGCCCATGGAAATCTCGGGGTTCCGCTCCATTTGCGGAATGCCGTCACCTCGATGATGAAGGGACTGGGGTATGGGAAGGGGTATCGCTATGTCCACGGCGATCCCCAAGCGAAGGCGCAGCAGGAGCACCTCCCTGACTCGCTCAAAGGGCGTCGCTACTACCGGCCTAAAGATACCTAATCGGGGGGTCCACAGAGTGGTGGACAAAGATTTCTAATCGGTTATACTTAGGCTTGTGAAACGGCAGAATCCGAAATCAATTGCATCGATAGCCGCCACAAACGAACGGCGCAAGTTTGTTCGGGCGACCTTGGTCGGGTCTGCGCTGATTTCACCGAAAAGCGGCGCGAAGGCGATTACGGCCGTGTTGGATAACGTCAATAGAATCGGCGCAGGGTTGCATACGAAAGAGAAGTTGGCGATAGCCCTGCCGGTGACCGTGTCGTTGGCGTTTCTCGATTCGGATCGCGCGGAACAGATGGAAAAGCTCGACGGAAAAGTCGCCTGGGTGAAGCCATGGGAGAAGGGGTTTCTGATCGGCGTGGTCTGGGACGAGCTGGTGACGAAAGAGAAGAACCGCTGGCTGTATTACTACCTGGAAGAAACGGTCAAGTCCTCCCTCTAGCAGGATGCTGAAAAAGCCCGC
>JANNXZ010000287.1:0-2789 GCA_031409835.1 Nitrospirota bacterium | reverse complement strand
GCAGAAGCCGGACTGGATAGAGTAGAGACAGACACGTTTCTAGCGAGCGAGAAAGGCGTGGTTGAGGTCAAGGCCAAAGAAGCGGTCGGTCGGCAACTCGGCATTCGCGGGGCCCCCTATTTTGTCTTCAACGGCAGTATTGCAATTTCCGGTGCCCAGCCTCCGGATATTTTGGTGTCGGCTATTCAGAAGGCCCGAGCAGACTGAGGTCAAGGTTGAGTGAAGATGAAACTTTCCCTATCTCAACCTTAGCCTGAACCTCGGCCTTCTTTGTATCGGTGGGATTTTTCAATATCCTGCAGGAGAGAAAGGAGGAGACGTAATGGGAGTCCAAGTCTACGGCTGTAACCACATCGTCATTGAGGTGACCGACGCGAAGAAAGCGGTGAAGTTCTATCAAGACGTGTTCGGGCTGAAGATGCTGCGTGGCGGTGAAGGCGCGGCCTGGTGCAAGCTGGGCGAGCATCAGTTTATGGCAATCTTTGAAGTCGACAAGCTGCAACCGGACCGCGTGAAACACTTCGGCTTGATGGTCCGGGACGCGAAACAGATTGAGGAAGTGCGGAAGAAGCTCACCAAGAAATACAAACTCACAATGCAGCCGAACTTCCGTTGCGACTTCCGAGATCCCTGGGGCAACCGTATTCAGGTCGGCGATCTCAGCGATGAATCGCTGGTTTGGCTCCTCCCTTATCAGGAAGTGCAGAAAGCCGGGATTACATTCACCACCAAATCTCGAAAGGAGAAACAGTCATGAGCACAATCAATTTGCAACAACGGCTGAACGATCTGTTCGGCTATATCCGTCAAGGCAAGATTATCGAGGCCATGAATGAATTCTACGAGAAAGATACTGTGATGCAAGACAATGCCAATCCACCCACAAAGGGACTGGCCGCCAATATCGAGCGGGAAAAGCAGTTCATGAGCGGTGTCAAAGAATGGAAAGGGTTTAACGTCACAGCCTCAGGCGTCGGCGACAACGTGACGTTCTACGAATGCAGCTTGGACTTCATCGCGACCAGCGGACAGCCGGTTCATATGGAGCAGGTCGTCGTGTCCAAGTGGAAGAATAGCAAAATCGTGCACGAGCGGTTTTACTACGATTCGGGCGCGGGCAAGTAAGGCATCGTGACTTCATCATAGAGGGAGCCTGTTATGCCGGATACACAATGGACGGATGTTGGAAGCGTCGAAGAGTTGAAGAAGAGGCCCTTGCAAGAAATCTCCTTCGGAAAGACGACCATCGCGCTGACGTACAAAGATGGTTCATTTGCCGCGATCTCAGGGGTGTGTAATCATGTCGGTGGTCCGTTGGGCGAAGGCACCCTCGATGGAGACTATGTCGTCTGTCCCTGGCATTACTGGAAGTTCCATCACAAAACCGGTCAAGGAGAAGCAGGGTACGAACAAGATCAGGTCCCGGCCTATGCGAGCAAGACTGAGAACGGCCGGCTCTATATCGATCTGTCGTCCGCCACGAAACGGAAGAAGCAGTCGCATACACCCCATCCGCTCGCACGCCCGGTGTTACGCCAGGCAGGTCCGATCCGCGTCGTGGGGATCTCGACGACGGCGATGACTTTGGAACATCCACGGTACAGCACCTCCGACGCGATGCTGGACGTGGCGTTGGATCATGCCCGGAGTGTGCTGAAACTGGAGACACAATGCATTAAGCTCCGTGAGCTGAACTTTCGTCCCTGTGAAGGTTTTTACTCGAAATCGGCGCAGGCTTGCACTTGGCCCTGCTCGATCACGCAAATGGACCCGACAGACCAGCTCGATCGCGTGTACGAAGCGATCGTGCATTGGGCCGATGTCATTCTGATTTCAACCCCGATCCGCTGGGGCAACGCCAGCAGCTTGTACTACAAGATGGTCGAGCGGATGAATTGTATCCAGAATCAGGAGACAATCGCGAACAAACATTTGCTCAAGAATAAGGTCGCGGCGTTTATCATTATGGGCGGGCAAGATAACGTGCAGGGCGTAGCCGGACAACTCATGACCTTTTTTGCCGAGGTCGGCTGCCAGTTCCCGCAGTTCCCGTTCATCGCCCATTCACGAGGCTGGAGTGCCGAAGACATGGAACGGAATGTCAGCGAGGTGCAGAACAGCCAGCAATTGCGTGAAGGGGCACAACAACTCGTTGCCCGCGCCGCGGATATGGCGAAGCTCATGGTCGGCGGTCAAGTTCCTGAGCATCTGCTTGCCCGTGGCGGACGCAAGGCGCATCAACTTGATAGCGAGCCGACCGGGTAACGGTCGCGTGACCCATAGGGAGATCGGATCATGCCGGAGCCAGGTCATAGAGACGCGCACCTCGACCATCTATTTCAGGCGCTGCTTCGTCTGCACAAAGCCTTGCTGGACGACGAACGAGTGTCTTATGAGCGTGTGCATGGACGTATTCCATCCAATGGAGCATTTTTGCAGTTGGTGCTGGGGGATGCATGGTTTGCCTGGCTGCGTCCACTGTCTCAAGTGATGGCCAAGCTCGATGAACTCGGTGAAGAAGATAAATCGCCGGACGGCCTGGATACTACCACCCTTATCGCGTCGATCCGAACACTCCTGACGCCGACAGAAGAGGGAGAGGGGTTCGGCAAACAATATCACGACGCGTTGCAACGAGCGCCTGAAGTGGTGTTGGCGCACGCGGCGGTCAAAGCGTTGCTCCGTTGACCGTACAAGGAACCGGAGAGAGGTCCAGCCCAGTTGGCGATGGCGAAGGAGGCGATTCCATGAAGGCGCACTATCTCGGCCACGTGGTGTTCTATGTGAAG
>JANNXZ010000286.1:0-1599 GCA_031409835.1 Nitrospirota bacterium | reverse complement strand
CATGGACGTATCCCATCCAATGGCGCATTTTTGCAGCTGGTGCTGGGGGATGCATGGTTTGCCTGGCTGCGTCCACTGTCTCAATTGATGGCCACGATCGATGAATTCGGAGAAAAAGGCGAATCGTCAGACGGTCCGGATATCGCCACCAGTATCGCATCGATCCGGACACTTCTGATTCCGTCAGAAGAGGGAGAGGGGTTTGGCAAACAATATCACGACGCGTTGCAACGAGCGCCTGAAGTGGTGTTGGCGCACGCAGAGGTCAAAACATTGCTCCGTTGACCGCATCCAGAACGGGAGAACGATTAGACCATTAGGATACGGGAAAGGGGTGAGTGCAATGAGAGCCCATTACCTTGGCCATGTGGTGTTCTATGTCAAGGACCTCGAACGGTCGCTGGCCTTTTATCGTGACCTGATCGGATTTCAGGAGGTGGGCAGAATTTTTAATGGGGCGGCTGCGGCGTTGACATCCGGTCGTACCCATCACGAGTTGCTCTTGATCCAGGTGGGTGACGCGCCAGGGCCATTGTCAGGGAGGCGTCGAGGGCTCTACCATATCGGGATCAAGGTGGGGGACAGTCTGGGTGAATTGCGTGCGGCGAAGAAAGATCTTGAACAAGCTGGCGTCACCATCGACGGCATGAGCGATCACACCGTGAGCCAGAGTCTCTATCTTCAGGATCCGGACGGCAATGAAGTCGAACTGTATGTTGATGCGGATGAGTCGGTGTGGAAAAATAATCCTGCGGCCGTTCTCGCGCCGATTAAGCCGTTACAGTTGTAACCTAAAAAGGAGGCCTGTTCATGGAGAAGCCGCGCATTGCAGCCAAGCAACCTGAAGTCCTTACGTTGGAAGCGGGAACGTACTATTGGTGTCAATGTGGACGCTCGAGGGACCAACCGTTCTGTGACGGGGCCCACCAAGGGACCGGGATCGAGCCGGTCGAGTTTATAGTAGATGAAACGAAAGAAGTCGCCTTGTGCATGTGCAAGCAGACCAAGACCCCGCCGTTCTGCGACGGCACGCATCAGACGCTCTGAGCACGACCGACGCTACGTGAGTAGCACGATGACTCACGTAGCGATCAAAGATGATTCTTCCAAGCTTGCTCGTTCTCTCTTCAGGGATGTGGGCTGATTGATCTTCCCCTGCGCGCAGTATCCTAATTCCCCACTTCATGTTTAAGGGTAACCTGGTCGATCCTCGATTGCGCGCGTCGAACGAGCACATTCCTATCGTGCGCGTTCCGCGAGCAGGAGGACGACTAGGCTGCCCTTCCCATCCTTCTCAGGCCGCGCGTTGCGCGAGCACAGAAGATCATCAGGCGCCATCCCCCCGCCTACGCCTCGACAATATCTTTTTTCAAGGATTGCACGAAGGCGACGACCTCGCCCCGCTCAGTCGGGGGAACTTTAAAGGCATCCAGGGTCGCATTGGCGTGGCCCAAAAATGCCGTCCAATCGGCTTCACTGATCTTCATCCCTGTATGAGACAGCTTCATGTCTCGTCCGGTGTAGTACATGGGACCGCCAGAATTCGCACAGAGAAAATCGATCAGGAGCTGCTTCTCGCGGTCGATGCCGTCCTGCCCT
>JANNXZ010000285.1:0-5960 GCA_031409835.1 Nitrospirota bacterium | reverse complement strand
ACGGCATGAGGCTGATCTGGTGGCGCCGTAGGTAGATAGGTTGGTTTGAACCAGGCTTGATAGACGACAAACAGCCCGATGAGGCAGGCGACAGGAAACAAAATGTGAAAAATGTTGTAACGATACATAGGGGTTCTATCCGGATAAAACTCAATGTATCACCCTAGGCAAGAGGGACAAAGGATTGTTGGTAAATCGAAAGGCGAGACAGGACTGGTTGATCTGGTTTATTTGGTCTCTTTGGTTTGTTTGGTTGAGCTAAGACTAACCAGATGAACAAAACAAACCAAATAAACCAGATCAACCAGTCTTGCTCGTTGAGGAGGGGAAGAGGCTATGATACGATCCGCAACTGTGATACGGCGCTCTTCCGAGCCCAACCCCCCTGAACAGTTTCAGCAATGGCTGAACCGTGTCGCGCGTCCGATCGAATTCGCGACACGCGATGCATTTGCACATCTACCCACCGTCAAGAATCTGAATCGCTTTGTTTCCTCACAGGTGATGCAGGCCCTGTCGGATCGCGTCTATCCACGAGCGATTGAAGCGGCATTGCTCCAACTGCGTGAACTGTTTCTAGAAGATCAGCAGCGGCTCCCAGCAGAGGATCAGCAGCGTCGGCTGCAGGAAGCCACGGTCATTCTTGGGGTCTTGCGCAAGGCCGTTCGCGATCCGGCCAGGGACTGGCAGGAGCCGGAGCCTATCGTAGTGCGTGTGCCCGTCATGAACGACCGCCCATCACGAGCATGGTGGGAACAGCCCATCCGTTTCGCGAAGGGCGTCGGCCCGAAGCGCACAGCGTTGCTCAAACGGTTCGGGATCGAGACGGTTGAGGATGCCCTATGGTCCCTGCCTTGGCGCTATGAAGACCGCTCGGTCATGACCCCGATCGGGCAACTGGTGCCGGGTGTGCAGGCCTCGATTTGCGGCACAATCGTCCGAAGCGAGGCGAAGCGTGCCCGCAGTCGCCGCCTCACGATCCTCGACATTGTGGTGGAGGATTCGACCGGGCGGCTTCAGGCTGTGTTCTTCAATCAGCCGTTTCTGGAGCAACTGTTCACCGTCGGGACGAGCATCATGCTGACCGGGCGGGTGGTGGCCGGCGCGCAGGGGTGGGTGGATACGAGGATGGAGGTGGCGCAGTACGAAGTGGTGGGAGTGGAAACCGAAGCGCCTCTACACGTGGGGCGTATCGTTCCGGTATACCACGAAACCAAGGGGTGGACGTCCCGGCAGATGCGCGCATTGATGAAAGGTTTACTCGACATGCATGCCGCCGAGGCGCAGGAGGTGTTGCCGGTCCCGCTTCGTGCCCGCTATCGGTTGCTGCCCATTCAACAAGCCATTCAGGATGTGCATTTCCCTCAACCTGGGACGGATGGGGGACAGCTCGATCGAGGACTCACGCCGGCACATCGCCGTTTGGCGTTTGAAGAATTGTTCGTACTCCAACTCGCCTTGGCCTCGCGGCAACGAGTCATGAAGGAAGAGGTCAAGCAGGTGTCGTTCAATCCGAAGACGCCACTCCTCGGCAAGTTGGATCGGGCGCTGCCCTTTCAGTTGACTGATGCGCAAGCGCGGGTGATCCGAGAGATTCTGTCGGACATGACGTCGAGCAAACCAATGAACCGTCTGGTGCAGGGGGATGTCGGGTCCGGGAAAACCATCGTGGCGGTGCAGGCGATGGTGTTGGCCTGTGGATCGGGCTACCAGGCGGCGCTGATGGCACCGACGGAAATTCTCGCCGAGCAGCACTATCGAACGATGAAGGCGCTGTTGGAACCGCTTGGGCTTTCCGTGGTGCTCGTGAGCGGTGGTGGCCGCGCCGCAGCGCGCAAAGCCATTCGCGGGCAAGTGGCTTCCGGGGCTGCACAGGTCGTAATCGGAACCCATGCGGTCATTCAGCAAGGCGTCACGTTCGCAAAACTTGGACTTGCGGTGGTGGATGAGCAGCATCGATTCGGCGTGCTCCAACGGAAGACGCTCATCGAGAAAGGCTATAAGCCCGATGTGCTGGTGCTGACTGCGACACCGATTCCACGCACGCTGGCCATGACGGTGTACGGAGATCTGGATGTCTCGGTGATCGACCAGATGCCACCGGGGCGAAAGCCGGTGCGGACATTTCTCTTAAGCGACAGCCAGCGTGGGCGGGCCTATCAGATTCTGCGCGACGAATTACGGAGTGGCCGGCAGGCCTATGTGGTGTATCCATTGGTCGAGGAATCGGAGAAGACCGATCTGCAAGCGGCGATACAAGGCGCTGAACAATTGCAAGCTGAGGAGTTGGCCGAGTTTCGCGTCGGGCTTGTGCATGGCCGGATGAAGTCGGAGGAGAAAGAACAGGTCATGGCATCGTATAAGAAAGGGGAGATCCAGGTCCTGGTCTCGACAACGGTGGTGGAGGTCGGGGTCGATGTGCCCAATGCCACGGTCATGATGATCGAGCATGCCGAGCGGTTTGGGCTGGCACAGCTGCACCAATTGCGGGGGCGGGTCGGGCGAAGCGGACATCAGTCCTATTGTCTATTGATGGCCTCTGGCGGGGTGTTGTTTCGATCGGCGAAGCCCAAGGCAGCCGGCGAACCGCCATCGGCGGCTCGAGAACGGCTGGACGCGCTCGTACGATCGACCGATGGGTTTGTGATCGCTGAGGAAGATCTCCGCATTCGCGGGCCTGGCGAGTTTTTTGGATTCCGTCAGTGGGGCATGCCGGAGTTTCGCGTCGCGAATCTGGTGCGAGATGCCGATATACTTCAGCAGGCGCGGCAGGAAGCTTTTGCATTGTTGAAGCAGGATCCACAACTGAAAGCGCCTATGCACCGTGCTTTACGAGAAGCGATGCTGCGGCGATGGGAAGCGAAGTTGGATTTGGGATCGGTCAGTTGATGAAAGTGATGCGTGATGGGTGATGTGTGATCAGTGGCAGGTGACCGACTGATGGAGTTCTCGCCCTGTCTTCACTCATCACCGATCACTCGTCACTGATCACTAGGAGCATCATGGGGCTTTTACAGCGACTCAAGCATGACATGAAGGCAGGGTTGGCGACGCTGCGCCATGGTACGGCGCAGGCGGCGATCCGTGCGTTGGAAGAAACTGAACTGCTGCGGATCCGGCTCGATATCCGCAAGCTCGATCAGCAATTGGATGAGTTCTATCGGGATGTCGGCGAACGGGCAGTTCATCTTCATGAAGTAGGCGAACCGGCTGAACGGATTCTGTACGATACCGAAATCGGTCGACTCGTCAGAGAGATCCAAGAGCTCAAAGGTGCACGGGAGAAGTTTGAGTCGGACATGACGGAGATTCGGACCGAGCAATGAGCAACTCGTCACGTACGATGCGTCTCGCCGGCGTGGATATCGGCACGCTCACCTGCCGGTTGCTCATCGCAGACGTACCAGCCGATGGCCGGTTGATAGAAGTACAATCTGAACGACGAATCCTTCGGTTGGGCGAGGGCGTCGATCAGACCAAGCAGCTCAGCATTGCAGCGATGGATCGGGTGGTGCAGTGCCTCAGGGAGTGGCGGGCGCTGATCGATGCCTCCCATGTCGATGCCACGGCAGCCGTCGCGACAAGCGCCGTACGTGATGCAGCGAACCGTGACGAATTTCTCGATCGCGTAAAGCGCGAAGCAGGCTTTGAGGTCGAACTGATCTCAGGAGAAGAAGAAGCCAGGCGGACCATGCTGGGCATCCGCTCCGGCTTACCCGCAGGCGTGACCGACGTGCTAGCCCTAGACATCGGCGGCGGCAGCACCGAGTTCATCCTTGATCGTCCGGGGCAGCCACCAATCGTCAGATCAATCGATATCGGAGTCGTGCGTCTTTGCGAGCGCCTCCTTCACCACGACCCTCCGACCGACGGAGAAGTGCAACAGGCACGCGAGTGGATCGCGAAAGAAACCAGGGCGGCGGTCGCCGAAATGGGCAGCTATCAGACAGCCACCTTCGTCGGCACAGCCGGAACCATCACAAGCCTAGCCGCCATGGCGCAGAAACTTCCCGCCTACGAGCCAGCCAGAATCCATAACTACATGCTGCACCTCAACACCATTCAAGACCTAGAACAGACGCTATTGAGCTGCAAGAAAGCCGACCGAACCGGTCTGCCAGGTCTAGAAAAAGGCCGAGAAGAAGTCATAGCCGCTGGCGCGATCATCATTCGCACGATCATGGAGACATTGGGGAAATCGGAGGTGCTTGTCAGCGATCTGGGGTTGCGAGAAGGGGTGCTGATCGATCGTGCGCTCCATGTGGAATAGGTTACGTAGACCGTCCGCTCATAGTTGTCGGACGGTCTATCGTTTCAGGAAGACAGTCGCATGACTAATAACCTTCTTAGAGATGAGTGGAAAGACCTCGACTCAGCAGAGTTGATGCTTCTTCTATACGAGCGAATCGGAAGACCAGGCCAGTACAATGATATTTCCAGTAATCCCAATAAGTTTTATCTTCCGCTTGCGAGTTCTTCGTGCAAAGTTGCGCTCACCTTTCGCGAGAAAAAAATCGTCGCAATAGAATCCGGCGAAGCGTTCGATGCTGCCGAATGGATGAAGATTAGCAAAGAGATCGAGGAGTCGATCCTTGCGGGGCCGCTGAAGGTGGGATGTGACTATAGTTTTAGCAGCTTCCGCGTGCTGGGTTCGTGGCGAGGGGAACGTTCAGGGGTGCAGATACTTCCGCCGCCTGAGGGTGCGCCACGGGCCAATGACGAAGGGGCTGATCACCCCTTCATTCTTGAGTTTCCCATAAAGGTAACTGATTGTTGGCCGGTTACCAATCACAGAAGAATGAGGGACCACCGCAACCTGACCCTTCTTCTCAACGTTCTACTTGCTGGCCATACAAGCTTTCAGTCGAACCGACCCGCACATTTCTGGGCAAACGTGCCGTGCGATGACGGTCATCATGAGAGCAAATGGCTTCAGAAATTCTTCTTTGCGAAGCTAGAAAAAATCGTGCTCGATGAGCTATCGCCACCTGCCGACGAACAGCTAGAGGAAGTGGAGCCCGAAGAGTACTACGCGAAGGTTGGACATGATGGAAAGGGTTTGCGTGTCCCTGCTGACCTCGACCAGTCGATCTGTTGCTACATGGCCTTATCAGGGGAGAATCGTGCGAAGTTCGACAGGGCTACCTTCTGGATGGAAATGGCATCGCGCCAATGGGACACATCTGTGTCTGTATCCTTTGCAGCGCTGGTCTCGGCAATCGAGTCACTGACAGAGCGCGGTGATCGGCATCAATTCAATTGTCCATCTTGTCACAAGCCCACTGAACACGAAGTGCCGGGTGCCACGGAGAAGTTTCGAGCCATCTTAGAGAGATATACCCCCGGCGACACTCTTAAAAGTCAACGCAATAAGATGTACACGCTTCGGTCGCGTATTCTTCATGGGAGCGAGTTAATGCAACTCGACCAAGACTTCTACTCCGGGTGGGATCCCCCTGGGTGGAACGAAAGGGAACTCAACAATGAGCTCTGGAGCCTGACGCGCATTGCGTTGCGCAATTGGCTGAAGAACCCACCAGCAATCTAATCACAGTTCGCGAACGGCATTCAGAGGCGGGTTCTGCGATAGTACATCTCGTCTTCCGTTCGAACGATTCCGTTCCGTACTCTCCCAGTTATTCTCTCAGCAGGGTGACCAAATTGCCCTTCACTGCGCGCGTTGCGCGAGCACAAAGGGCAGCTGGTTGCCCTGCTTTCTCCTTCTCCGAGAAGCTGGCTTTCGGGGCGCCGCCGGACTAAAACGAGCCCATGGAAAGAAATGGGGTCTGGCATGACTATTGACTTATTCTCATCTGGCAGGGGGGCAGCGTCGGGCGCAGGACCTCGGCGAAGTGCGCCAATGTCTGGGCCTCCAACGCATCGGTTTTGGCGAGTCGCCCGGTGGCCTTGGCACAGCCGCGTACCTGTCGCGGGTTGACCACGATGACTGGTATCCCAGC
>JANNXZ010000284.1:0-11035 GCA_031409835.1 Nitrospirota bacterium | reverse complement strand
GCTAGAGCTTTTTAAAAAATGAATCGTAGACGCCGTAGGCGAGAATCAACCCGATCAATACGTAATAGATGCTGGAGATCCCGCTATAATCAGGCGGACCCTCACCCTTTGGCTCGTTTGCTAGAACGTAGGATACGCCAGCCTGCAGGACTGTACCCGCCACCATGATAATCCCTACACAAATCCTTTTCATGACTCAAGCCTCCTTTTCTTGGGTCAACTGGATAAAACAAAGGCGGCATTTTACTGAAGTCGTTAGACCAGACGCAATAGCGTCAGAGATGTGCATGGAACCTGGGAGAACAAATAGAGCGAGGTTAGGTTAGGAGTCTGCGGAGGTCTTGGAAAGGGTTTTCAATGCCGTTGAGACTTCCTTGAAAGATTGAGCGAGCTTATCAAGCTGTGATCCCTTTGCCATCACCTCACCCGCGACAGACTTGAGTTGGCTGCCATAGCTCCCAACCTCGGAGGCAACCTCGGAAACCTTCGCGAGGATCTCTTTGCAAGCACTCAGCTCCTGCTGCAGTTGCTGAGAGCGGGCTTGGGTGGCTTTGATCTCTTCCATCGAAGTTTGCACTTGTTGCGTCAAGCGGCCGATATAGGCTTCTCGGTCCCGCATGTCGGATTCCAGGTTGATCCGTACTTCTTCGCTCTCGCGTCGGCGTTCCTCCAGAGTACGAATGGCCTGAGTCCAGGAAGCGAGATCCCCACCGAGCTTTGGCGAGTCAGGCAACGGTTGCCCACGCTCCAACGATTTTATCGCGGGTTGCAGCCATTCGATGAATGCCATCACCTCGCCCAGCTTCAGGTCGGTCGTCGAAGCAGGACTTGGCGCAGGCGTGCTGTCACGACTTGGAGAGGCCTGTGCCGACTGAGGAGCTGCGGACGGTTTCGCCTTCTTCTGCTGGCCATTCCTCGGCTGTGCCCAGCGATGGTATTCCAGCAGGACCGCAATGCAATGACGACACATCGGCTCTTCCGGCAAGGCACAGCTGCACTTTGAGATGAGATGCCCTTCTTTGAGACGGATTGTCTGTTCATAGAGGCCGGAATTTCCGATGACGGCGGACGAAATCTGGGCATCATCGGCCTCGACGATCCGAACGCGATTTTCAGAGAGGTACTGATTGCCGATGTGAAAGGCATTGCGATCAACCACCGCCTGGATCATTGGAGGATCCAGGAGGCTTAATCGCTCAGCAGAACAGGGGATCTTGTTTCGCATGCGCTGCGTTCCCAATTGCTAACAACTCCACATGTTGTTGCGCCGTAGTCTGAAACAGACCGAGAAAACTGTCAAGGGTCCGCACTATTCTCAACATCGGCGCGGCAGCCCCTTCGCACTGACCGGTGTCAGCCACAGGTAGTCCGCAACCTTCTCGCGGATCATGCCTTGTAATTCCTCGCTGCGCCCCACGTCGAACGATGTCATGTAGATGCTGACCTGGCGGACCTGATCAGTCAGGCGGCGGGCCACTCGCTTCGGAACCGGAAGATTGTACTGAATGTGTCCGGCCCCTGTATAGCTTACAAGGGGCCCAGCCATCGTGTCGCTTACGGAACGAATCTGGTTGAGACGATGGACCAATGTCTTGGCCATCCCTTCGTCGCGAAACATGGAGGCGTCGAGCATCGTCTGATAGAGGCTATCGTCCCCCTTGCCATGACAGGCCTGGAGCTGCTCAAGAATACGGGCTCGATAGATCGGATCATCGACAATAGCCTCATCCTTCATGTCCCATTGCGCCATCATGGGATCAGACGCTGCTTGAGCCAAACCGTTCTTGGCGACGATCCGCACCAACGGCTTCGGAGGATTCATGGCGTCCACAGTCCAATGGTGCTCTTTCGCTAGCTGAACCAGGGGTTCGTAATCCTCAAACAGGCCACCCCAATTCTGTCGCCATCGGACGGCCTCTAGGAATTCCTGGCGGTTCAGGTCTAACCCGGAAAGATATTGTTCCAGTGCCGTTTGGCCATCCCAGCCGAACATTTCCATGGCCAAGGCCGGTGTACGCCCCTCCGCCTTCAATTTCCGCAGCACCGTCATGGCCGCATCGATATGAAACCGGTTATGATGTTCCTCGCCCAGATAAATGATGTCCTGCTGGAGTAACAACGCCGTCCATTGGTCGAGAGAGACTGGTTGTCCCGTTGCCGTATCAATGATCTGCCATTCCTTGAACAGCAGGGGATACCCGTCTTGTGAGGCGGCAGAAGATCTGGTACCCCCTCCACTCGTGCAGGCCACACTGAAGCACAATGCCCCGACGACCATCACCACCCTGAATGTGACGAAGATTACTCGCATCGGGAGCAGCATCGGTGTCTTCCGCATAGCGTTTACCTAACACAGGTTTCTCGGGATGGGCAATACGGCAACCTTGACGCTCCTGGACCAGGTCGCTATGCTAACAGATATTCATCAACTGACATCGACAGAGCTACGATCCTGACCCCCCACCAACCGGCTTATGAGTTCTACCGAACAGATCCTTGCAGACTTTCGCTCGCAGGTCACCCAGCTCTTGCAGGAGCGCGACAAGGAGTGGGAGGCCTCACGCAAGCTTGTTGAGGCGAAGCAGCTCGCTGCGACGTTGAAACGGTTGATCGAAGAAGCTCATCGCGTCGACCTTCCCGTTATCATTCGAGATGCGATCACCCTGGCGTTGGGAAGCTCAGAGGCCCTACGAATTCAGGATCTCCCAGGCCCCCGGCTCAAAGAACTCACAGGGCTTCCCCCGACAAAAGCTGTACGGGCTCTCTGTGTGTGGCTTGGCATCATTGAGGGACTAGTGGCGCAGTGGCCAGTAACCTCTTTGCGGAGCGAAGAGGTTGAGGTGTTTGCCCGCTCCCATTCCAATCCCTTTGACCTCTTGCTTGAGACAGACGTGGCTTCCTTGCTTGATCTGGGAGCCGGCGACCTCTCGTTTGCCACGGAACTTGTCGAGCAATACGTGACTCCCCTTCAACAGCGACAGCGTGAGTTGATTCTTCATAGCCTTGATCGGCTTCAGCCAGGCTCAAAGCTGGGTGGTCCACTTCATCCGGAGCGGGAGCGACTCAACGGTTTGCGGTCTCGGACCGGTCTCTCGTTTCAATTCTACGGGAACCAGGACATGTTCGACCTGGGCAACCTCGACCAGGCAGGGAAACTCGCGCCCCGCTATACGATCGCAACCTGCTGGGCTCCCGCGACACCCACGTTTGCCTATGAACCGACCCGATTGTCCGATCAGATCATCAACCAAGATCTCCATCGAACCAAAGGCGCGTTTCGGCAGACCCAATTTTCCGGTGAACCGGCACTGGAGGTCCAGCACGGAGACCGTGCCCTCCTCTTTCCGCCATGGAAGTTCGAGATTCGAGGCCCCCTCGCCTTGCTCGACCTATTGGCGCGCCGAGGTCTCCTCTGCACCCTCGGAGCCGTCGATGCCCAAGTCTTCTGGGAGATCTTGGCACAACTTCTTGACGACACCGGCTATCGACCGGACAATCAGCCGTTCACCCCGGACAATCTCCCGACGGTCTTCGGCGAAGTCTTCGAGCGGCTCTCGCGCCTTGCGATTGGCGAGACCCTCAACCTGTCAGACTGCGGCCCGTTACGTAGACAGATCCCACGAGTCCTTCCCTATCTCCCGACGCAGGATCCTTCCTATCGTTTCCGATCCGTTCAGATTCGCCGTGGAGCCGTCTTCCCGGGAATGCCTGCCAGCAGTACCGCCCGACGGTTTTCTGACATGGTTGAAGAGAGCCCTCCTTGGATGCTGATCCTCGTGCCCGAGTAACTTGAACTTGAACAGTCCCGTCGGCGTAAAGCCCTACGAGTCACCTGTTTCAGACTGGTCGATGCAAAAACTCATGTGAAAATTGACCATCTACAGACCCTTTGTTAGACTTCGATCGTGTCAGATCACCCTGCATTCCCGAACTACCAGGACCACGAATAGTCTCAACATGAGTTCACCTCACACCATCCGGTCGATCCAGGACAATATTGCGTTGGTCATCAAGGGGAAAAGCCACGTGATCGAGATGGCGGTGGTCTGCCTTCTGGCCCGTGGCCATCTTCTACTCGAAGATGTGCCTGGTGTCGGCAAAACCACACTGGCGCACAGCTTGGCCCGATCACTTGACTGCTCATTCAAGCGCATTCAATTCACCAGCGATCTCTTGCCTTCCGACATTGTCGGCGTCTCCATGTTCAACCGGCAAAAACAGGGGTTTGAGTTCATACCTGGTCCGATCTTCGCCAATGTCGTGCTGGCTGACGAGATCAATCGCACCACGCCAAAGACTCAGAGCAGTCTTCTGGAAGCGATGAGTGAAGCACAGATTTCCGTTGATAATCAGACGCATCCACTTGCGCAGCCCTTTATGGTCATCGCCACACAGAATCCTGCCGAATATCACGGGACGTTTCCCCTTCCGGAATCCCAACTCGACCGATTTCTGATGCGCCTCTGTATTGGTTATCCCTCTCTCGAAGAGGAGAGAAAGGTGCTCGACCGTCCACATTCGTTGCATCCCGCTGAAACACTGGAGGCGGTGCTGTCAACTCACGAAGTATTGGCTTTGCAGGCCCGTGTGGATCAGGTCCATATGGAAGAGACCGTGACGGACTATCTGCTTGCGATCGTGCAAGCGACCCGTCAGAGCGAGCTCTTATCCCTGGGAGTCAGCACACGTGGAGCGCTGGCGCTGAGCAAGGCGGCCAAGGCATTGGCGGTCGTCCGTGGACGTGACTATTGCCTTCCTGACGACATCAAGGAACTGGCGCCAATCGTGCTGTCCCACCGCGTCATGCTGAACCGGACCCATGGCATGCGGACACAGAGCTTCGAACAGGCGGAGCGTATGGTGCTCGACATCGTCGAAACTGTCCCCGTCCCTGTTTAGCAGGATACTCAAAAAGGCCGTTCTCGTCGTTCGTAAAGCGTGAAGCGACAGTAACCGTACTGCTCAATGTTTAATGTTGAAGGTTCAATTGAACATCGAAAATTGAGCATTGAACATTCCTCGAAAACACGAGAAACGCTTCACGGGTTTTGAGCATGCTGCCGGCTGGTCAACTGGAAAGGCAAGCCGCGTGATGCACCCACTCCTCAGTCTCCGTGGCTTCCCAGCCTTCTCCTTCGTCCAGGGTATGTCCCGGCGGCGGTCGATTCGTCTCACATCTGAAGGGACCAGGTTTCTTCTCTTCACATTCGGAATCGGGCTCGCCGCCATCAACACCGGCAACAATCTGTTTTATTTACTCCTCGCAATGATGCTCAGTCTCATCGTGATTTCCGGATTACTTTCGGAGCATTGTCTTCGGCGATTGGAATTTCGTCGGCATATGCCCGATCTCATCATGGCCAGCGAGCCGACCACCCTCACGCTCACGGTTACCAATCGGAACCGGCACGTGCCCAGCTTTTCCCTGCGTCTGCTCGATGTCGTCGAAGGCCAAGATGTTGACCGAGGTCTTGCAATTCGCCTCCTGCCACCGCAGAGCTCCGTGCTCCTATCTTATCCATTTCTTGCCACAAAACGGGGCTGGATCAGGCTCGAAGGCATCCGGGCGCAGACACTATTTCCCTTTGGACTATTCCTCAAGAAAGGGTTTTACTCCACAGAATCGCATGTGCTTGTCAGCCCTCCGATCAAGCCGCTTACCTTGCGATTCGTAGATGAATTGGTCAGCGAAGGGCAGGGGGAGTCTCTCTCACGACGAGGACCTGGGACCCAACTGTACAACCTCCGCCTGTATCAACCGGGCGATGATTCGCGAGCCATCCATTGGATGACAACCGCCCGCACGTCCCAGCTGATCGTGCGGGAAACCGAAGCGGAAGATCAACGACGCATCACAGTCGTGCTCTCAATTATGGCCCCTGAAGAATGCGAACCTCTCTTTGAACGAAGTGTGACGTTCGTGGCATCGCTTCTCTGGCAATTGACAGAGCGTGCCTACCCTGTGCGGCTTATTGTAGGGACAGAAGACTCAGGATTCGGGTCGGGGTCTGCTCACCTCTTGGCGATGTTGCGCCTGTTAGCGTTGTGCAAGCGGCAGCCACCTGAAGTCGGTGGAGTCGGCCATGACGGCGAGCTCCCCTCGCTTACCCACGAAGGCGAGCGAGGCTACACCGTGGCAGTCGTACCCTGGTCGGATCAAGCGATAGTCACAAACACGGTACAAGCTGATCGGGTACTCCATGCCACTCAACTCGAAGAATTAACACATGCCTTTTAGTCAGGCCTTTGCCCTCAGCTCCGTCCTCCTCGCCGCCACAGCGTTTAGCGGACTCGTCTTTGCACAGAGCGTCCCCCTCTGGCTTGCTTTCCCTACAGCGATCATCCTCATCGCCTCGCTGCTTCACGCAGGAGGGGTCCATTTCGTTCGACGGGCGATGGCACAGGCGACCGTCTCTCCAACCCTGTGGAATGTCCTATTGATCGGCGCCTTTGTCATATTGCTGATCGATCTCACAGTGGTATCACGGGACCTTCTCCCTGCGGGCATCCATTTTTTGGTCGTGCTGCTGAGTGTCAAGTTACTCACTCTTCAACAGCGGCGTGATTATCGGCATCTCTATGCGATTAGTCTCATGGCCATCCTGGCCTCCGCGGCACTGACGACTGATGCGTGGTATGTCCTCATTTTTCTGCTGTATTTGCTCGCGGCAGTCTGGACACTCTTGCTGTATCACTTGACCCAAGAAACGGGCGAAACCCCGTCCGGTGTCCCACCCACGAGCATGGCAATCTGTCAGGCGGCATTCCCGAGCCGCATCACTCACCGCTTCTTTTGGTTGACGAACGGAACCGCTGTCCTGACGGTTATCCTGACGCTCGCCATTTTCTTTCTCATCCCTCGTATCGGCGCGGGTGTGTTGCAGAAGACGAGCGGAGAGGCATTGCGGACAACGGGGTTTTCTGATCGGGTCGATCTGGGGACGATCGGGTCGGTCAAGCAAGATCCTCAGATCGTCATGCGGGTTGAATTACCAGACCGACCCGATGTTGAAAAAGAACGCCTCTACCTGAGGGGTCATGCCTACGATCAGTACAATGGACGATCATGGAGCCATAGCGGAAACCATCGGCGATCGCTGAATCTCGTGGCCGATGGAACATTCCTCGTTCGCCCAGCCGGCAGCCGACATCCGGATGGCCAGTCCATGCCAATTCGCCAAGATATCCTGTTAGAACCGCTCGATACCGCAGTCCTGTTTGCGGCACCTTTCGCTGAACTTGTGAGCGGAGAATTTCTCGCCCTACATGCTGATGCCATGGGTGGTCTACACTTGTCATTTCCTCCTTCTTCCCGCATCCGATACTCTGTCACCTCTCAGGTTTCACGGCTCGTTACAGACGAACGAACTGCGTTGGCCCTGGCCTATCCAGACTTCATCCGTTCCCATTATCTTCAGGTTCCCCCGGGATCGCCGCAAGTGGCAGATTTAGCACATCGTGTCACCCAACAGGCCACGACCCCATTTGAGAGGACGGTGGCGATCCAGCAACATCTCTTGGAGAATTACCGCTACAGCCTTGAAGCTGACACAGCCACGCTCAGTCACCCGCTCGACGAATTTCTTTTTACACGCAAAACCGGGTACTGCGAACATTACGCAACCGCTATGGTTGTGATGTTGCGGACCATAGGTATTCCCGCTCGATTAGTGACAGGGTTTTTGGCCACTGAATGGAACGAATTTGGGGGTTATTTCACCGTGCGTCAGCGGGATGCCCATGCCTGGGTTGAGGTCTACTTTCCTCAATCAGGCTGGATCACTATGGATCCCACCCCCACGATCAATGCAACAGTCGCCAACAATCGCTGGGAATCCATCAGCCGACTTGGAGAATCCATTTGGCTACAGTGGGATCGCCTGTTCGTCCGCTATAGCGTAAAGGATCAACTGGCAGTCGTTCGTGGAGTACGAGAGGGCGGTGATGCAGTGAGTGAACGGGTGAGTCGCTGGGGTTCATTGCTCAGCGCTCCGATAGGCCAGACTTTTAGCCGCGTGACGCACATGATCCGAACGTTTCAGCCCGGTATGCTGGAACTCGTGACAGGAGTGATTGTGGTCGGTTTGGCCCTGCTGCTGCTCATGCTTCGGGATAGAATAGGGCTCTGGGCGGCCACCCATCTTCCGACATCGCATTCGCAGCTCGCGATCGTCCAGCTCTATACTCGCATGGTTCGTATGGTGGAGAGACACGGCGTGAGCAAACCTCAATCTTCCACGGCCAGTGAATTTGCCAGACTGGTTGAACGGAAATGGAAAGTGGCTGGCCCGATGGTAGCTGATGTGACAGCCCTCTACCACAAGGGACGATATAGTCGAACCCCGCTTTCTCCGGTCGAACTCTCTCGTGCAGCTAAACAGGTGGGGCGGCTACAATCCCTCATGCACGGGGCCCGCTAGCCATCCTATCGCCGCTGCATAATCTAGTTCCAGCCCAGATGTGAGTAGGGCCGCAACCACTCCACACTACCTCCAGTAAGCAGTATGCCGCCGCACTGAAAGTTTTCACACGTGAGAAACACTCGCGCTCCCAATAGCGCATCGAGCTGATAACTGGCTGGCACCGGCGTGTAATGCACAGCAATATGCAGAGCACAAATGGCCTCTTCGACCGATGCAACGGTTACGTAATTATGTCTGTGGTCTGAGAGGCCTGCGGAGAGAGGCACTTCAACTGGGGAACAGGGTGGTGGTCCCCGTCATGATGCATGGTGAGAGGAAGGCATCTTGAGAAGAAGATTAAATACTGGAGCGGGAAACGGGATTTGAACCCGCGACCCTCGCCTTGGCAAGGCGATGCTCTACCACTGAGCTATTCCCGCTCGATCACTCAATCCAGAAAAGTGAGATTTTACTGATGTAAGAATGAAGCTGTCAAGCAATCAATCGTGTCTACCACGCCGCTCTTTGTTAATACTTTTCTGTTACTTTCGTTACATCGACCAAGCAATGCTACCAAATGGTAACATTGGAACAGTACGGACAAATCATTGATTTATAATATAATATAATTAAATCAGAATTAATATTGATTGAGTGATACGGCAAATACTCAACATCACTTACCTTGATCTTCTCCGGCAATCCTCTCATGAATATTTTATAGCTTATTATTCAATTACTTAACACGCTCAACCTAAATGCAATACATACTGACGAGCGTGGTGTGCGTATTGCGATGCAAGAGGGTCGATGGAAATGTTAGAAATACAATATCAGAGACGGTATGGATATCATCTGTTAGCTAATCGTTTGTTCGTTTCTTCTTTTTTTACGGTAGCGCTCTGGGGAGAAACGAGATCTAAGCTTTCGCTGTGCGAGTGAAGTCGCGTGGGCTTGCTAAAAGCTCTCAACTCATAGGAGGTGTGTCCCATGTTTTTGTCACGGAGGCAGTTTTTAAAAGTCACAGCAGGAACGGTCGCCGCAGTGGCAGTCGCGGACAACGTCCTGGCATTAACCGCGCTCCAGCCGGTCATCGAAGTTGGGAACCCGTTGGGAGACTATCCGGATCGATCCTGGGAACGGGTCTATCATGACCAGTACCGCTACGATTCCTCGTTTACCTGGGTCTGTTCTCCGAATGACACGCATGCCTGCCGCGTCCGGGCCTTCGTCCGCAACGGCATCGTCATGCGGGTCGAGCAGAATTACGACCACCAGACCTATGAAGACCTCTATGGCAACCGCGGCACCTTTGCCCACAACCCACGCATGTGCTTGAAGGGGTTTACCTTCCACCGCCGGGTCTATGGCCCCTATCGGTTGAAAGGGCCTTTGATGCGGAAGGGGTGGAAGGAGTGGATGGATGCCGGTTCCCCGGAGCTGACGTCAGAGACCAAGCGCAAGTATAAGTTCGACAGCCGCTTTCTGGATGACATGCTCCGCGTGTCCTGGGATACGGCCTTCACCTATGCGGCTAAGGCCATGATTGTGATTGCCACGCGGTACAGTGGGGAAGCCGGTGCCCGTCGGCTCCGTGAGCAGGGCTATGCGCCGGAAATGATTGAGATGATGAAGGGGGCGGGCGTGCGCACGTTCAAGCATCGCGCCGGCATGCCGGTTCTCGGCATCATCGGCAAGATGGGCAACTCCCGAATGAATGGTGGTGTCAACGCACTTCTGGACACCTGGATCCGGAAGGTCGGCCCGGAACAGGCCCAGGGTGGCCGCTATTGGTCGAACTATACCTGGCACGGGGACCAGAACCCGTCGCATCCATGGATATTCGGCGTCCAGGGGTCTGACTGCGACCTCTCCGACATGCGTTTCTGCAAAATGAATACGAGCTGGGGCAAGAACTTCGTTGAGAACAAGATGCCGGAAGCCCACTGGAAATTGGAGTGTATCGAGCGGGGCGCGCGGATCGTGGTCATCACGCCGGAGTATAACCCCACCGCCTATCGAGCCGATTACTGGATGCCATTACGCCCTGCGTCGGACGGCGCGATTTTCTTGGGCGCCCTAAAGATCATCGTCGATGAGAACATGCATGACACCGACTTCCTGAAGGGCTTTACTGATTCGCCCATACTCGTCCGCACCGATACCTTGCAGTTCTTGGATCCGCGTGACGTGGTGGCCGAGTACAAGTTCCCGGACTTTTCTAATAGTTACTCGGGCCGCGTGCAGTCTCTGAACCCAGCGCAGGTTGCGCGGCTGGGGGGAATGATGGTCTGGGATCTGAACAAGAAGCAGGCGGTCCCGCTCCACCGGGAGCAGGTCGGCTGGCATTATCTGAACAGCGGTATCGATGCCGCCCTCACCGGGACCTACCGCGTGAAACTGCTCAATGGGCGTGAAGTCGATGCGATGCCGGTTTGGCAAATGTACATGGTGCACTTCCAGGATTACGATTTGGACACCGTCCATCAGATTTGCCGAACACCGAAGGATCTGTTGGTCCGGTGGGCGCGAGATTCCGGGTCGATTAAGCCCGCCGCCATTCATAACGGCGAAGGCACGAACCATTATTTCCACATGACCATCAACTCCCGCGGCGCCGCGATGGTGCTCAT
>JANNXZ010000283.1:0-3089 GCA_031409835.1 Nitrospirota bacterium | reverse complement strand
TTCTGACCTTTATCTCGCTATCTGGTGCTGCTGCCGTTGCCATCGCGTCTCCTTCTCTCCTGATGCAACCAATGTGTCTCGAATCAGCTCAGCGAATTTCTTGACACACAGATACCCGTATGTTATTCAAAATTCCTTCTCGCACACGAAAAAATCAGAGGAAATTCGATGAAACGAAAATCAAAAGTGTTCGACATTATAGTTTTGGTCGGAATGGTTGTCAATATAGTTTTAGCCGTGTTTCTCATTCTCTACTACTTTGATTTCTTGTAAGTTTCGCAGGGTCTTTCTCCTCAATTTTTCTCTGATTTTTCGCCAGAAACTGCGCAGCGAAACCCGATCGTCTCATCGCGAAAGTCCTGAACCATCTTGCTCCGGCTGGTGATGCGAATATCAGCTCCAGTGGTCGCATAGCCCCCCCCGCGAAGCACACGAAATACACCGTGATCCGGACTCGGCGGGTTCTGTTCTGGAGCCTCTTCGAAGTAGCGCTCCGCGTACCAGTCGTCCACCCACTCCATCACATTACCCGCCCCATCCATGACGCCGTATGGGCTCTTATCGGTCAGAACTGTACCAACAACCGCGGAGACCTCATGACCATCCTGCACCCTGGCCCAATTCGCTCCGTTGGGTTGCTCCACGTTGCCCCAAGGCCACAGACGCCCATCCGATCCTCGCATGGCTTTTTCCCACTCCGCCTCAGTCGGAAGCCGTTTCCCTTTCCAATGACAATAGGCCTCCGCATCCTCCCATGAGACATAGACCACAGGCTGATTGATACTCAGCATCTTGCTCATGTTCTTGGCGTAGCGAGCAGGAGGACCAGACTTGCGATGTCCGGTCGCATCGACAAATTGTTGGTATTGAAAGTTGGTCGTTTCGTAGCGATCGATGGCAAACGCGCCCAGCACCAGCGTGCGTTGCGGTCGTTCATCGAACCCGCCATTATTGGTTCCACGGATGAACGGCCCTGCCGGAATCGAGATCATTGCTTCTTGGATCGGCTCTTCACGAGACACTCCACCAGGACTGATCGGTTCCGATGGGGTCGACACTGCGGTATCGGCAGACGACGCTTCAAACGGGGTCAGCTGGCTACCACGAAGGATTCCCATGATAGGAATCGCAGCGAATGCGAGGATGGCGAGAAGAAACAGAACCTTGAATTTGGTTTCGAGCATGTCGATTATGGCGCAGCGGGGCTGTCGTTCGCCTCCCCATCATCGCTCGCACAGCGAAACCCGATCGTAATATCCGTCCGCCAGGCTTTCGCGGCAAATCGTTTAGATAACCGAGCGGTGTGCTCAGTCTCTCGCCACGACCCTCCTCGCACGACTTTCAAATCCGCACGATCCGGCCCTTTCGGATCACGATACGGTGCTTTCTGGTAATAATGCTCATCGTACGAGTCCGCAACCCATTCCGCAACGTTCCCGGTCATGTCATAGATTCCATAGGGGCTTCGGCCAGCTTCGAAGGACCCGGGAGGCGCGAGATACCGATATCCATCTTCGCTCCCATCCAGATTGGCGTTGGCGCGGCCGGTCTTCACGGTGTCGCCCCACGCGTATTTCCGCTTTCCCTCACCACGACCGGCCTTTTCCCATTCCGCTTCCGTAGGGAGACGCTTTCCCGCCCATTTGCAATAGGCCACCGCCTCGTCCCATGTCATGCTCATTGCCGCAAACTCAGGCTGCAGCAACTTAGATTGATCGTCTTCAAACACTTCGATCTTGGGCAACGAACGCTTGGTCATCTTGGCGAACCGGGCATATTCGTCTTGCGAAACTTCTTTCCTGTCGAGATAAAAGGCCTTGAGAAATCTTTGTTGCTCAGGCACTTCATCAGGATCGCCATCTTTACTGCCCATGATGAACGGGCCTTCGGGAATCTGCACCATATCTCGCCCCTCATCCCCTATCTTCGTTTTATACATGGAATAATCCAGCGAAGGTGTGCTGGTCGGCGCAGGCCGAGCCTCGGTCTTGATCGACGCGGCCAGGGCTTTCATCTGCTTCGCCTTGTAGGATTCATAGACCAGCAAACTAATCATCAGGATAAACGCTCCAAAGACAAACACGATCCCGCCGACGAGCACTCCCTTACTTTCCATCACGTCTCATACTCCTTCGGTTGCAGCCTTTTTCTTTGCCGCGCGCATGTCCAGCAACATCGAAATCTGCACACCGAGAAATCCACCCATCGCGGCGCCGGCCCCGGCACCCACGGATACTCTCTCTGTGCCGGCAATGAGCCAGGCGAGCGCCCCGCCCAACAGAGTTCCCACCAAAATACTCGCTAGGAAACGCCGCCCTCCCATAAACCCGATCACTCCGCCAAGCACCAACCCTGCCCCACTCGCTAGCGGCATGATACCGCCTCCCACAATGACCCCGATGAGCGTCCCAACGGTTCCCATCACGGCCACGCCGAACAGGATATCCATTATCTTGGGTAAGGGCGCAGATTGTTCCGTGCCGGACTCGGCCATACCAATCACAATCCATTTTTCTAGCGTCCTGCGCTCGCGACTATTGAGCCGAAATCGATTTCTACGCCGGACGCGGCGATGATCGAGATGCCCCAGGCTTTGGCAGCCGGTTCATGCTTGTGAATCCGTTTGAAATCCTCGTACACATTCACACGTTCTTCAAACCACTGACCGACCGCTTTCGTGCCGCTTTGCATCACGATCTCCGAACCGCTAAACATACCGCCTTCGGTCAACGTGCCCTTGGGCTTGGTGACACTCCAAACATACTTCGTAAACACTGGAATAAACATTAGATCTGTATCCAGGGAGGCATAGATCGCCGCAATCGGCTCACTGTCCGTCGTCACTTTTTGCAGACGCCAGCGCCAGGTGAGGACTGGAAAGGCCTTCGGGTCCCAATCGATTTTCTTTTTCTTGATCCGTTGCCCCGCATCCCTCACCGCAAGAAAGCTCACACCATTCTCTGTCTGAACCTTGTAGGCATCCCGCCCTTTAGACTGGCTTCGCTGATTTTCATGCTCCCAATTCAATGGAAAGCCTTCTGCATCCTTACCCTGAAAATCCTCCAGAACCAAGGTTTGGCTTTGGGCCG
>JANNXZ010000282.1:0-1909 GCA_031409835.1 Nitrospirota bacterium | reverse complement strand
TTCGACAGCAACGGAGCGACACGTTGGATCGTTAGGGCGATGTCTGGTCGATTGACCTGCGAGGCAAACGCCGATAAGAGGTCGAGCAGCCGTTTCCGGCTACTATTCGCGGTCACACATAAGAGGTTCGAGACGAGGGCGAGGACTAACCCGGCCTGCCCATGAGCCTGTATGAGGATGCGATCCCCCTTCTCCAGCTTGTCCGCCTCAACCCAGTCACAAAGACGCCCGAGCATCGAGATCGCAACCATGGCACGGCCCAGGTGATGGTGTTCACAGGACCAGAGCTCGCGAATGCAATGGATCGGACGATCCAGGCCCCGGTTGAGCGACTGTCTCATCAGTTCCAGGTAGGCGTTCGTGAAATTGCCGGCATCCCCGACCTGTTCATCGAGCAATCTCTTGGTGGCGTCATCATTTTCGAGGGGTGTCTTCAACCCACCGAGTAGTGGTGAAATGCCGTTACTACTTTCGCGCATCAGGGCCAATAAAGCATCGAGGCCCGCCACGCCGCGCGAGTAGCCACGTTTGAGCCCGCCCAGCTCATCCAACCGTTGGACCCCAAAGACGTCGGTCCCCATGATGGAGCCGTGCAGCAAGACGATCACGCGAACACCAGCGCGCGAGAGGTGTGTGCCGAGGGTAGCCATTGCGTCTTGCCCGGATGGCGACTCCGATAGTGCAGTCAGGGTAACTTCACGAACGGTGAGCCGCTCGCCAGGATTTTTCCGGGACATCTCGTCGTGTTGAAAGCTGTTTTCGATCGGCATAGGGGAGTTACATATCCGATGTTGGTGACGGACTGCAACGGGAGATCGGTAGGATGCTGAAAAAGTCGCTCCCAGGAACCGTGAAACGTAGGACGACCGAGCACTCTCTTCTTCCGAAACGTTTCACGTTTAACGATTCACGTCTAACGGGTGGGTTCGAGGCGGTCTGGTGCTGGTTTGGGCTGGATCTGGCTTTTGGGCATGATGGCGGTGGCGCTACAGGTCTTGCTGTCTTCGTCGATCTGGCGATCGATGATTTTCACGCCCTGAAGATATTCCTGGACGATTTCTTCCCTGATGAGTTCGATGTCCTGTTCCGCCTCTCGGCCAGTCCGCTCGCGAATTCGGTCGATCATGTGCTCCTTCACCATCACACGGATTTGTTTTGCGAGATCGGTCCGGGCCGAGAGCTCTGATACCCGCTGGCAGACCAGCTTGCCTTTATTCAGATCCCCCTGACCTTTGCCGACGAGGTACTGGTCCGGTGAATAGTTGTTGCGATCTTCAACCTTGTGGCGCAACTCGGACGGCATGTTCGAGGAGTCGTGTTGTCCCCTGTGCGGCTTGAGTCGATCGAAGGATTGCTCCGCGTGGGTTCGAACATCGCCTGAGTCCGCCGCGAACGAATGCAGCGACAGCAGGGCTGCACAGCCCGTGACGATCAACACCACAATCGACTGACTCCGTCGGTTCCTCACGCGCTACCTCCCTCGTCCTCCGCCCCCGCCACGACCGCCGCCCCCTCCTCCGCCTCCTCGACCGCCTCCACCGATGTGCCCACCGCCCCCAAACCCCCTGGGCGCAATCTGATTGGGCATGCGTGGCATTTGCTGCGGCATTGGCGGACGGATTTGATGCATAGCTGGGGGAACGCCTCCCGCTGCCTGTGAGGGCTGTACAAATTGCTGAAGCGCGTGGGCTGACCGTGAGCCGGGCATCGGAGTCTGTTGCGAGACTGGTGGCGCCGCGCCGGGTTGCGGCAAGAAGGGATTCAACTGGCGGCCGTCGGTGAACGTTCCCGATCCCGTTGAGGGCGGCATCTGATGTATGACACCCGGTTGATTGCCGATGTGCGGTGGCGCCGTCGGTGTGCGGTATGTGAATTCGTTCAAGGTTCGTGGAACGACGGTTGGCGATCC
>JANNXZ010000281.1:0-5415 GCA_031409835.1 Nitrospirota bacterium | reverse complement strand
CGCCCGCATTCAGTTCCAAAGCGGCTGCGTGGCCAACCTGACCTCCAGCCGCGTGTCGACGAATAAGATGCGCCGGCTGCGCCTGTTCCAGCGAGACAATTATCTGTCGATCGATTTCCAGACCAGGCAAGGGATGATTTGCCGGCGCAACGCGAAGACAGGGGAGCGGCCAGCCGTCGAAGTTGAGCAGTTCCAGGGTGGAGATGAAGAACCGCTAAAGCTCCAACTGGCCTCGTTTCTTCACGCCGTCGGCGCAGGCACGAGGCCGGTAGTATCGGGTGAAGATGGTGCGGCGGCAGTGGACGTCGCGCATCAGGTCTTGCAGGCCATTGCGGCCTTTGCCGCTCGTCATGCGGAGGGGTAGGGGATGAAAAATGGGTAACGGGATAAGTAATAGGGTAGCGAGATACGGAGGTAGCGGGAACGCGGGACAAAAAAATGAGTAGACTCGTATTCCTCTACATGGGGATCTCTATACCCCGTCTCTTCACCCCGCCCCTATGTCCCGTTGTCCCTGTCCCCCTGTACTCCCATACCCCTTTCTTAGAATGAGAATTCTGATCGTCACAGGCGAAGCCTCGGGTGATCTCCATGGGGCTCACTTGGCCAAAGCGATCATGGCACTCGATCCGACGGCCCAGCTGGTCGGCATTGGTGGATCTGGGATGCGGGCGGCCGGCGTCACGCTTGTGCCGGGTGTCCCGCAGCTGGACATCATGGGGTTGATCGGGCTGTCTGCGATCCGAGCCATGCTCCAGCGCGTGCGCGCGATCCGTCGGGTGCTGAAGGCGGAGGCCTGGGATCTTGTCGTGCTGATCGATAACCCGGGGCTGAACTTTCATTTTGCCCGGGTGGCTAAAGCCGCCGGCCGGCGCGTGCTCTACTACATTGCCCCTCAAGTGTGGGCCTGGCGGCCTGGGCGCATGAAGTGGATTCAGCGCCGGGTCGATCATGTCGTCGTCATCCTCCCATTCGAACCGGAGCTGTATCGCCGGGCAGGAGTTCGATGCACGTTCGTTGGCCATCCACTGCTCGATTCGGTGGCGCCGCAGTACGATCGTGGGAAGCTTCGCGAGGAATTCGGCTTGAGCGAGTCCGCCCGCGTCGTCGGATTGTTGCCGGGAAGTCGAAGGGGCGAAGTCGAAATGCTCCTGCCGGTGCTCCTCAAGGCGGCAGCTCAATTGGCTGCAGCAGAACCGGGAACGCATTTTATCCTGGCGCAGGCCTCCTCAATTGACGATAATCTGATTCAGGCATTGCTCCAGCACAGCCCTGTGCCGGTTCGAGTGGCGCACGATCGAGCCAGTGAAGTGATGGCCCTGTCCGATGTGTTGTTCATTGCGTCGGGGACCGCGACCTTGCAGGCGGCGGTGGTAGGGACTCCCATGGTCTTGCTGTACAAGACGACGCCGGTGACGTATCGGCTGGCGCGTTGGCTGATCAATGTGAAATGGATCGGGCTCGTGAATTTGGTGGCCGGCCGATCGATTGTGCCGGAGCTGATTCAAGATGAGGCGACGGCCGAGCGGTTGTGCCAAGAAGTTCTGCGCCTCTTGCGCGATCCGTCGGCGTATAATGACATGAAAGAAGGACTGCGACAGGTTCGGCAATCGTTGGGAGAACCAGGCGCATCGCATCGAGCGGCGCAGGTGGTATTGTCTGAATGTCGACTCTAGATCGCCTGATACGATTGGTCCGCTACCTCAAGCCCTATCGGGTTCGATTGGGTGCGGCGTTCGCGTGCTCGGGGTTGGTGGCAGCCTTCTCCGGCGCCTATGCCTGGCTCGTTAAACCGGTCCTCGACGAGATTTTCATCAACAAAAACGAAAGCCTCCTACTCGTCCTCCCGCTTGCGCTTTTTGCCGTGGCAGTGCTCAAAAGCATCTTCAACTATGGACAAAACTATCTCATGAGCTATGTCGGGAATCAGGTGATCACCGACATTCGACAAGAGTTGTTCGGCAAGCTCATTCGGCTGCCTGTTCCCTATCACGATGTGAATACGTCGGGGCGGTTGGTGTCCCGTGTGGTGAACGATGTCACGTTGATGGCCAACGCGGTGGCGGGGGTATTGAAAGATATTTTTCAGCAGGGACTCACATTCTTGGTCATGATGGGCGTGATTTTCTATCAGAACTGGCGGCTGGGCGGCCTCTCGGTGATCGTCATTCCCTTGGCTGTGTTCACGATGGTTCGGATGGGGAAGCGGCTGCGGGCGTTAGCCGCAAGCGGCCAGGAGCGGATGGGGGATATGGCCTCCACACTTCAGGAAACGTTATCCGGCATTCGCATGGTCAAGGCGTATGGGCGTGAGGAGTCGGAGGCGGTACGATTTCAACAGAGCAACCGCTCGTTTCTCAGTACGACGATGAAGGCGATTCAAGTTTCCTCCATCGGGTCGTCACACATGGAAGTGATCGGTGTCGTGGGAGTCGCGGCGATTATTTGGTATGGCGGATTTCTCGTGATTAACGGCTCGATGACGCCGGGAGAGTTCTTCTCGTTTCTGACGGCGATGTTTATGGCCTTTGCGCCGATTCGCAAACTGTCTGGTTCCAATAATGCGATTCAACAGGCGCTGGCCGCGGCAGAACGGGTCTTTGGCGTATTGGACCTCAAGACCGAGCAGAATGCGGAAAAGGGCCAGTTGGAGTTGCCGCGGATTGCACAGTCGGTGACGTTCGACGATGTGACGTTTCATTATGAGAGCCAATCGGTGCCGGCACTCGACGATATCAATCTGACGATTCGCGCCGGAGAAATGGTGGCCCTCGTGGGCAGCAGCGGCAGTGGAAAGACGACGCTGGTCAATCTGATTCCGCGCTTTTACGAGCCGACAGCCGGCCGCATTCTCATTGATGGGGTGGATATTCAGTCGTACACCCTCCGCTCGCTCCGCTCGCAGATCGGCATGGTCTCGCAAGATGTGGTCTTGTTCGACGACAGTATTCGCAACAACATCGCGTTTGGGCGGGAGAACGCGACCGACGAAGATATTACCCAGGCGGCGCGGCTGGCCTATGCCCATGCATTTGTCGAGCGACTTCCGCAGGGGTACGAGACAGTCGTGGGAGAGAAGGGGGTGAAACTCTCCGGCGGGGAACGACAGCGCGTGGCCATTGCCCGTGCGATTTTACGCGACCCGCCCTTGCTCATTCTCGATGAAGCGACGTCGGCATTGGACACCGAGTCCGAGCGTGTCGTGCAGCTGGCCCTCGCCAATTTGATGAAGAATCGAACGACTGTCGTGATCGCTCATCGGTTGTCCACGATTCAACAGGCCGATCGGATCATGGTGTTGGCCCGAGGGTCCATCGTCGAAGTGGGGACACACGACGAATTGCTTCGTATGGACGGACAGTATAAGCGGCTCCATGCCATGCAGTTCCAGGATGTGCCCGATGCATAAGAGTACTGTGATGAGTGGTGAGTGTAAACTGGAGCATGCGTGAAGAGGCAAATCGGGACATGGCTGAAGCTTTCTGTGCTCCCTCCGATCGGGGCTGCGGTGATTCGAGGGCTGGGGCGGTCGATGCGGATGGACTCGCAAGGCCATGAGCAGGTGGATGCGTTGTATCGTCAGGGACGGCACATCATCCTCGCGTTTTGGCATGCGCAACAACTCATGGTTCCGGCAGGCTATCGTGGAACAGGGGCGAACGTGTTGATCAGCCAGCATCAGGATGGTGAGATCATCTCGCGCATCATCGCTCGATTTGGACATCGGGCGGTTCGCGGGTCGAGCACCAGGGGTGGAGCGCTTGCCTTACGGGAGCTGATCCGCCTTGGGCGATCCGGCGCCGATCTTGTGGTGACTCCCGATGGGCCCAAGGGGCCTCGCCAGGTGGCGAAACTCGGCGTGGTTCAGCTGGCGAAAGCGACCGGGCTTCCGATTGTGCCCCTGGCCTTTAGCAGCTCAAAAAAAAACTCTTTGCGAGCTGGGATCGATTCATGGTCCCGTATCCCTGGTCCCGAGGTCTCTATCTCTGGGGCGCTCCCATTTGGGTTTCGCGGGATTCCGATGAACAGGCGTTGGCAGCGGCATGCCTGGAGCTTGAGACGGTCTTAAATCGACTGACGGATCAAGCGGAGGGGGCCGTGAAACGTGAAACGTAAAACGTTAGACGTTGAGAGTAGGGAGGTTGGGCGCCTGTCCGACATTGCCATTCGTGACGAGGCGAAGGAGGCGCGGCTAGATGCGAGGCTGACCCTCGCGTCACCTTTTACCTTTCACATCTAACGCCCAAAGCCATGTGGCGTCTCTTCTACAATATCGTGCTGCTGGTCGTTTCGCCGCTCATCGTGGCGGTCCTGCTGGCCAAGCAACGGTGCCGTCCAGGCTTGCCGCAGCGGCTGGGTTTAGAAGAAGGTTCATTTGGTTTGTTTCGTTTGTTTGGTTTATCCCAACAAAATAAACTAAATAAACCAGACCAACCAAATAAACCAAATCAACCAGTCATCTGGATTCACGCCGTTTCTCTTGGTGAAGTGGTGGCGGTGACCCCCCTCGTCAACGAGCTGCATCGCCGTCATCCAGACCATCGCCTGGTGGTCTCGACGGTGACTGAGACCGGGCGGGAAGCGGTGGAGCAACGGTTGGCTGGCGTGGCAGAGCACTGTTATGCGCCACTCGATTTCCCCTGGACCGTCTCCCGGTTCATCGAACGATTGCACCCCTGCCTCTATCTGTTCGTCGAGACCGAACTCTGGCCGAATCTCTTGTGGCACTTGCGCCGGCATGGAGTGCCGACCGCCCTTGTGAACGGCCGGCTCTCGACCAGGTCTTTTAGGAGGCAGCAGTGGGCTCCCGTGCGATCGTTCTATCGGACGATGTTGCAGACGCTCAGCCTTTGCCTGATGCAGTCGGATCGGGACGTCGACCGTATCGTTGCGCTGGGAGCAGAAGCCTCGCGAGTCAGGCGAACAGGAAATATCAAGTTCGACCAGCCGATACCGGTCGTCGCGGAGGGTGGGACGACCAGGGCTCATCTTGGGCTTCAGGATACGGATCAGCTGTTGGTGGCAGGCAGTACCCATCCTGGTGAAGAAGAGACGCTCGTGGAATGCTATCGGGCGCTCGTGGTGCGCTGTCCCTCAGCGGTGTTGCTCTTAGCTCCTCGACACATTGAACGAGCGGAGTCGGTGGAGGCGATGATTCGGGCGCGCGGGCTCGCCGTGCAGCGACGCAGCACAATTGGGCAGGCCGGCGCGCTGAGGTCGACCGGTCCCCGTGTGGTGGTGCTCGATTCGCGGGGCGAATTGGCTGCGGTCTACCGGGAAGCGGTGGTGGCATTCGTCGGAGGCACACTCGTTCCGATTGGTGGACACAATTTGCTGGAGCCGGCTCAGTGGGCAAAACCGGTGTTGTTCGGTCTCTACACCGACCACTGTGCGGAGATAGCAGATCTCTTGATC
>JANNXZ010000280.1:0-10399 GCA_031409835.1 Nitrospirota bacterium | reverse complement strand
CGACAATGCGGCCGCCTTCGCGCTGAACCACGCACGAAGGACACTGTTTCAGGCGATCGCTGGCGCAATCCGGAAACAGGCATGAAAGAAACCGGCACGGCAGCACGTGCATGAATCAACCCAACCGAGTCAGAACAGAAGGCAGAGACTCAGATTCGCCGACCGTCGGTTAGACTCATTTCTGGATTGGAAAATACTGCCAACGTCCACCGTACACGCATCTGCCAACATCAGTACAACCAAGTTGCTTTCGCTCACCTGCAATGCTAAAGCGATAACATGCGACTCGTGTTCATGGGCACGCCGGATTTTGCGGCGGCTTCACTTGAGGCCTTGTTGAGGTCAGACAATTCCGTTGTCGGTATTGTCACTCAACCGGATCGCCCAAAAGGGCGCGGGCAAATTCTTACGCCGTCACCGGTGAAACTTCTGGCGCAGCGAGAGCAGATTCCTCTGCTACAACCGCTCAAGATGAAGGATCCTGAATTCCATCAAGCTCTGGCTGGGTGGAAACCGGATCTGATTGCAGTCGCGGCGTTCGGGCGAATCTTGCCTCCAGCGATCCTCTCACTCCCCTCGCGCGGCTGCATCAATGTGCATGGCTCCCTTCTTCCCAAATATCGTGGCGCTGGTCCAATCCAATGGGCCATCATCAACGGCGAGACTGAAACAGGGATTACAACCATGCTGATGGATGAGGGGATGGATACGGGCGCCATGTTGCTCCAAGCAGCCATCCCTATTACCGCTGACGATACGGCAGGCACTCTCTCGCCACGTTTGGCTGAGCTGGGGGGCAGACTGTTGGTCGAGACGATTACTCGACTCAAGGCCGGCACCCTCGTGCCACGGCCGCAAGATCCTTCACAGGCGACCATGGCGCCATTGCTGAAGAAGGAAGATGGTGCAATCGATTGGGCCTTGCCGGCCGTCGCACTGGCCAACCGAGTCCGAGGACTCTCTCCCTGGCCCGGGGCCTACACCACCGTGGCGGAAGGTGACCGATGGACAATCTGTCGAGCCCTGGCGTTCCCAGGACCCATGACGAAGCCTCCGGGAGTGATCGTCGCAATCACACACGAAGCGATTCATGTCGCCACCGGGGAGGGGATTCTTGCAGTGATGGAGTTGCAACCAGCTAATAGCCGTCGCATGGCTGTCACACAATACTTGGCCGGCCATCCCACCGCTGTTGGAATGCAGCTAGGGGGAACGGCTCTCTTCTAAAGATCTCTCTGTCTATCTGGTCCTTCTGGTTAATCTCATGCAACCAAACAAACCAGACAGTCCGAACAGACCAGATAGACCAGGTTTGTCTTCTATGGCTTCTGGCTCTCGATCGTTGTTCACTTCCCAGACCGCACCGTCGGCGCGTGTGATCGCGCTTTCGTTGTTGGTGGAGTCCGTCAAGAGCGAAGAAGGGGTCGATGTTTTATTAGATCGCGCACTCGCGCGATGTGCGTTCGACGGTAGGGAGAGAGCCCTTGCGGTGGAACTCACCTATGGTGTCTTGCGGCATCTTGCAACCATCGATTGGCGGCTCGAGCCGGTTCTGGACAAACCCCTGCTTCGACTTCCCGTCGCTGTACAAATGGCGCTCAGACTTGGCGCCTACCAACTCTTGTTTCTCGATCGCATTCCACAGTCTGCCGCAGTCAATGAATCGGTCAATCTAACCAAGGCTTTTGCCGGCACATTAGGCAGGGACTGGAGCGGGTTCGTCAATGCGGTGTTGCGCGAGCTCTTGCGCCATCCACCTGCGCCCTGGCCCAGCATAGATCATGATGCCGCACAGGCTCTTACCGTGCGGTACTCTGTTCCGGGCTGGCTCAGTCGTCGATGGGTGGAACGTTTGGGTGTCGCCTCTGCGAAAGCAGTCTGCGAGGGGGTCAGCGTCATACCTCCGTTGACGCTTCGGGTGAACCATCTCATCACGACCAGGGCAGCGCTCCTCGACACATTTGCACAGGTAAATATTGCGGCCAAGCCGACCAGTGTGAGTCCATTCGGCATTGTGCTTGAAGAAGGAGGCCCCGTGCCCTCGCTCCCCGGGTTTCACGAGGGCGCGTTCTATGTGGAAGATGAGGCGGCCCAATTGATTCCCCCCCTGCTCGATCCTCAGCCCGGTGACATCGTGCTCGATGCCTGTGCGGCGCCGGGAGGGAAATCGACTCATGTGGCCGATCTGATGCATAACAAGGGGACAATCTACGCCGTCGATCGGAAAGGCGCCCGGTTAGATCTCCTGCGAAGCAATTGTCGTCGACTCGGGGTCCGGATTGTCGTGCCGATCATCGGCGATATTCGGCAACCACGAGAGTGGGCTCCTATGATCGAAATAGCAGGATCTCTCTCCATGAAGAAAGCTAGAGTTGGCGAACCATCTACGGATCGGATTTTGGTGGACGCGCCCTGCAGCGGACTCGGTGTGTTACGGCGACATCCTGAAGCGAAGTGGCGGAAAGGCGAGCAGGCGCTCCCGCGACATCAGGCGCTTCAGTGTCAGATTCTCGAAGCGATTGCTCCATGCTTGCGGCCCGGCGGGGTGCTGGTCTATAGTACGTGCTCGACGGAAGCGGAAGAAAACGAAGACGTCGTCCAGCGATTCTGTCTTGCTCATAGGGAGTTCACGCGTGAGTCCGTTGCCCCCTGGCTCCCGCCTGCGGCACAGGGGTTCGTCACCGAACAGGGTGCCCTCTCGACAGTGGGTAATCAGTTTTCGATGGACGGATTTTATGCCGCACGACTGAGGAAGGTGTTGTGATGGCACGCCCCATTTATATTGCCCCCTCTATCTTAGCTGCCGACTTTTCCAGGCTGGCCGAGGAAGTGGCCGCCGTAGAGCGAGCCGGGGCCGACTTCCTCCATATCGATGTCATGGACGGGCATTTCGTTCCCAATTTGACCATCGGTCCACTGATCGTGGCGGCGCTCAGAAAAGTCACCAAGCTGCCGCTTGACGTCCATCTCATGATCACCAACGCCGACGCATTTATCGCGGAGTTCGCCGAAGCTGGAGCAGACTATCTCACGGTTCATGTGGAAGCCTGTCCGCATCTTCATCGCACGGTGCAATCGATTAAGGAGCATGGCGTCAAGGCCGGGGTGACCCTGAATCCGGCCACCTCGCTCAGTACAATCGAGGAAATCCTCCCTGACGTCGACTTAGTCCTCATCATGTCGGTCAATCCTGGCTTCGGCGGTCAAACGTTTATCCCCTCCTGCCTGCAAAAGACTGCCTCGGCTCGTGCCATGATCGATCGAACCGGAAGCCGCGCGTTGCTCGAAGTGGACGGCGGCGTCAAGATCGATAATGTGGCTCAGGTGCTGGCTGCAGGAGCCGATGTATTGGTGGCCGGGTCGGCCATTTTCTCCAGCCGGGACTATGCCGCGACGATCGCTGCGATGCGCGCAGCCGGCCACTCTTCTTCCACGACGCCGCCGCGCGTCTCCGTACACCGATAGGCCGCGCGGGTGGACATATCTTCTCTCATCGATAGCCTCCATCCTCTCGAAGTTAAAGTCCTGTCGACCTTTGAGGCGAATCCCTCCGCGATCCTCCAGACGGAACAGCTCGCGCAGTCCACCGGGTTAGAGCCCTCGCAGCTCAGTATGGCGGTCGAATGGTTGCTCGCCAAGTCGTTGCTCGCGGTCGATGCGGAAACCGTGACGTCGATTGTCTCGCTCACCAAAGTTGGCGAACTTTACTTTGAAAAATATTCACCGATCGAACGGGTGCTGTCTGCTGCTCGCGATGCGACCAAAACCGGCAAGCGCCTGACCATTCAGGACATTCAGTCACGAGAGGGACTCGAACCCTCGGAAGTGAGCGGTGCGATCGGACGGCTCAAGAAAGAGGGCGCACTCCTCATCATTCAAGGCGGCTGTATCGAAGCGACCGGCCGGCCGAGCCCGACGGCGGAAGCGATACGGGGATTGCTGCAACAGCTTCATGGGGCGCCTCGTGAGCTACAGGCGTTTCCCGAGGCACATCGGCAGGTCATTCAAGATCACTCCGTCAAACGCGGGAATGCTAGGGAACCGTTCCGCATTGATGATCGGGTGGCCAGAGCGCTCAAGCTTTCCGTAACCGGTATCGAGGCCGCCCAGCAACTCTCTCGGCAAGAGACCGCGGAAGAGGTTTCCCAGCTGACGCCCGAACTGCTGAAAGACGGGAGCTGGCGGACAAAGCGCTTCCGTAAATACACGATCAGTCTTCGCGCGCCACGGATCGCGCCTGGCAAGCGGCATCCCTATCGCGAGTTTCTCGATACGGTGAAGACAAAACTCGTGAGCATGGGATTCCAGGAAATGCGGGGCTCGCTTGTGGAGACCGAATTCTGGAACATGGACGCCCTTTTCATGCCGCAGTTCCATCCGGCACGAGACATTCATGACGTCTACTTCGTCAAGGAACCGACCCATGCCTCGTCGATTGCGGAACCGTACTTATCCCAGGTCGCGCAAGCGCACCAGAGTGGCGGTGAAACCGGTTCAACCGGCTGGAACTATCCTTTCAATGCGGAGCGCGCGCGTCGATTGGTCTTGCGGAGCCAGGGAACAGCTGTCTCTGCCCATACCTTGGCGGCACAACCTGCCGTGCCTGGAAAGTATTTTTCCATCGCCCGTTGTTTCCGCTACGATCAAGTCGATGCGACGCACGCAACCGATTTCTTCCAGGTAGAAGGGATCGTGCTTGGCGAAGACATCAACTTTCGCACGTTGCTCGGCCTGCTCAATCTCTTTGCTCGTGAAGTGGCACAAGCCAAGGAAGTCAAATTTCTCCCAGCCTACTTTCCTTTCACCGAACCGTCTGTCGAGCTGCATGTGCGTCATCCAAAGCTCGGATGGATGGAGCTTGGTGGAGCCGGATTGTTCCGGCCGGAAGTCACCCTTCCACTGGGCGTGACCGTTCCGGTGATTGCGTGGGGACTGGGTCTCGATCGCATGGCAATGGTGGCGCTCGGCATTCACGATATTCGTGAATTGTTCACCGACAATCTTGATCTGATTCGCTCCACGAGAGGGGCCTGCTAGATTTCCATGCCCACGATTACTATTTTCAAACAAGATCTCGAAGGATTGCTTGCAGCGCCAGGAGAGGCTCCCCAACCGATCACCATAGAGCAACTCGAAGAGTCGTTGATGCTCGTAAAGGGTGAACTGAAGGGACAGAATTCCGACACGGGCGAACTTCGCATCGAACTGCAAGATAGTAATCGTCCCGATCTCTGGTGCTGCGAAGGAATCGCCAGACAGATTCGAGTGAAGAGGCGGGGCGTTCTCGCAAAGTACGATTTTCTCACAACCACATCAAAGTCGCCCAAGCAACTGAACGTGGCTCCCGGCCTGGAGAAGGTCAGGCCCTACGTGGCGGCTTGTACTGCGACGGGCTACCGCGTGACCCAGGAGGGCCTCGCGCAGCTGATCCAGACACAAGAGAAACTCGCCGAGATGTTCGGCCGTAAACGCCGGACCGTATCGATCGGACTCTATCGGCTCGCGGCAATCGAGTTTCCGGTTACCTATGATTTGATCAAGCCGGACGAAGCATCATTCACGCCGCTGGGCATGGATACGGTGATGACGCTTGGAGAGATGCTGCTCATCCATCCCAAGGGTGTGGAGTTCGGCGGGATTCTCGCAGGACATGATCGTCTGCCATTCCTATGCGATGCCAAGCGTCAGGCTCTCTCCTTCCCTCCGATTATCAATAGCCGCGAAGCCGGAGAAGTGAGGGTCGGAGACGATGCTCTCTTCGTCGAGGTGACCGGCACCGATCTCTCGATGGTCATCTTAACCCTCAACATTTTTGCCGCCAATCTTGCGGATCGTGGTGCGGTTATTGAGCCGATCGAGGTACGGTATCCCTATAATACTGCGCTCGGCATGGGGGTCACGACCCCACGAGATCTTGAGAAATCACGGAAGCTTCCCGTCAGCACGATCGAACAGGCCCTTGGGCAGGCACTCGGCGCCAAGGAAGTCGCGACGGCCCTCACGGCCTACGGCTATGAGGTCGTGACGAAAGATAACCACGTGACGGTGACGCTTCCATTCTATCGGCAAGACCTCATGCACGCGATGGACGTGGTCGAGGATGTCGCGATCAGCCGTGGGTACGGAGACTTTTTACCCGTCATGCCCTCGCAATTCACGGTTGGTGGATTGTCGCGCATTGAGGAGGTCTCCGACCGTGCAAGAGCCCTCATGGTCGGTATGGGCTTCCAAGAAATCATTTCCAACATTCTCGGTTCTCCCAAGGATCTCCGCGATGCGATGCGCCTGGAAGGGACTGAGTGGGGGCAACTTGTCGAGGTGGACAATGTGATGTCTCAGAATTTTTCCGCACTTCGTCAATGGATGCTTCCGTCGTTGCTTCGCGTAGAAACTGCATCGAATCGGGCCTTTTATCCCCATCGGATATTTGAGGCCGGCGAAGTGGCACGTCGCGATCCCACTCAGCCCCTAGGGTCACGTACGGTGACCGTGATCGGCGGGATGATCGCCCATGCCGATGCACATTTCTCCGAGGCCCACTCCTGCCTAGACACGCTGTTGTATTACATGAACCAAGCCTATAGCCTGGAGCCGATCCAGCATCCTTCGTTTCTCGCTGGACGCGTGGGTGGTATTGTGTCTGAGGGGAAACAGATCGGTGTGATTGGAGAACTGCACCCCGAAGTGCTCGAACGCTGGCAGATTAGTGTTCCGGTTGTTGCGTTTGAAATCGATCTGACGGAACTGGCCGAACGGTCTTGAGTCATACGCTCGTCGGCGCATTCCTCAAGACCTACGTCCTGTCCAAGCCAGTGTTACGAAGAACACTCTCGATAGGCGACTGCGCTTAGGCGGCAGCCGGAGCGAGGTGCTGCTTGGCGAGACCGACCAGCTGCTCAAACCCCGTAGCATCCTTGATTGCCATATCCGATAGAACCTTCCGGTCCAAGAGTATATTGGCCTTCTTGAGTGCGTTGATAAATCGACCATAGGTCAGTCCATGTGCCCGAACTGCCGCGTTGATGCGCGCAATCCACAACACACGGAAATCCCGTTTCCGATTTTTCCGTCCTGTATAGGCGTAGGCCTGACCCTTATCGACCGATTCTGTTGCAGTGCGGAACAGCCGGCTTTTCCCGCCATACTGCCCTTTGGCCAATTTCAGCCGCTTTTTCCGCCGATGTCTTGTTTTGGGACCACCTTTTGCGCGAGGCATGAACAGTACTCCTTTTGGTTAACGCGATTGGGACATTCTAATTTAACTGTAGGGCAATAAGCGATCCAGCGCCTGGGTCTTGGTCTTATCCACGAGAACCGTCCCACTTAATCGGCGCTTCCGATCCTGCGTCTTGCTGGTGAGGATATGGCGTTTCCCTGCCTTTCGCCTGACCAATTTTCCAGAGCCGGTGCGGGTAAACCGCTTTTTTGCGCCGCTATGGCTTTTCATTTTCCTATTCTTCATATCAGTGCTTCCTTAGGTTAATACCATTCTGGCCGACTATGTTACTTCGGCGCCACGATCATGATCAAGCTCCGCCCTTCCATGCGAGGGGCATACTCGATCGTACCTGTCTCTCCCAACTCTGCGATGACCGCATTCATGAGCGCTCGACCCATTTCCTGATTCGCCATCTCACGACCGCGGTACGTCAAGAGGACTTTGGTCTTGTTGCCATCGGCCAGAAAGCCCTTGATCTGTCGAATCTTGATCTCCAGGTCATGCTTATCCGTCCGAGGCCGCAACTTAATTTCCTTCACCTGCGTCGATTTTTGATGGCGCCGGTTTTGATGGTCCTTCTTGCTCAGCTCGAACTTGTATTTCCCGTAGTCCATAATGCGGCATACGGGAGGCACTGACGTGGGCGCGACCTCGACAAGATCGTAGCCACCTTCTTGTGCCTGCTTGAACGCATCCGCCGTGAGGAGAATGCCGAGCTGTTCACTTTCCGGACCGATCACCCGAACTTCGCGCACTCTGATTTCCCGGTTCACTCGTAGTTTGGGGACGATAAGACACCTCTTATTGAGTTAGTGAGTATTGCTGTCCTGCTGGCTTAAGGTCCGCGCGGAGCAGGTCCAGCGCTCCCGCGATGGTCATGCTGCCGAGGTTGGTTCCGCTCCGGCCCCGTATGGCCAGCGTCCCACTCTGCACTTCTCGGTCGCCGACCACAAACATAAATGGAACCTTCGCCTTCTCCGCTTCTCGAATTTTGAGCCCAATTTTTTCATTCCGAAGATCTGCCTCGGCGCGAAACCCCGCAGCCTTGAGTTGGGTCACGACCTCGGAAACGTAGGGACGCTGGTTGTCTGTGATGGACATAACCATGGCCTGAACCGGAGCCAGCCAGGTCGGAAAGGCGCCGCCGAAGTGTTCAATCAGAATGCCGAAGAACCGTTCGATCGATCCCATCAGGGCCCGATGAATCATAATCGGCTGATGCACCTTGCCATCTTCCCCAATATAGCCTAATTCGAACCGTTCGGGATTATTGAAATCGACCTGAATGGTCGAACATTGCCAAGAGCGTCCCAGGGCATCCTTGATCTTGACGTCGATCTTGGGTCCGTAGAAGACGCCTTCGCCAGGATCGATCTCATAGGCGACTCCTCGCCCTTTCAATGCCGCTTCGAGCGCGCTTGTGGCTTGGGCCCAACGCTCTTCCGAACCGACAGACTTTTCGGGCTTCGTCGAGAGGTACACTTCAAATTCGGTGAACCCGAACGTGCCGAGAATAAAGAACGTGAAGTCTAGAACCTTGCTGACTTCGCTTTCAATCTGATCCGGCCGGCAAAACAGGTGCGCATCGTCCTGTGTGAAGCCGCGAACCCTCAGTAGGCCGTGGAGGACTCCTGTCCGTTCGTACCGGTAGACAGTTCCCAGTTCGCCGTAGCGGATCGGAAGATCTCGGTAACTGCGCAGATGCGACTTGTAGATCATGATGTGGAACGGACAATTCATCGGCTTAAGCTGGTACTCGCTGTTTTCAACCTTCATGGGAGCGAACATGTTATCGCGGTAATAGTCGACGTGGCCGCTGGTTTTCCAAAGGTCTAACCGGGCGATGTGGGGGGAGTACACCAGTTCGTATCCGTTTTGAATGTGCTGATCGCGCCAAAAGTTCTCGATCAACAGTCGGATCGTCGCGCCCTTCGGATGCCAGAGCACCAAGCCTGGGCCGATCTCGTCCTGGGTCGATATCAAATCGAGTTCTTTGCCGACCTTGCGGTGGTCTCGTCTCTTAATCTCTTCTAACCGAGCAAGATGCGCATCGAGTTCAGCCTGGGTGGGGAAGGAGGTTCCATAAATCCGCTGCAGCATGGGATTGCGTTCGTCTCCACGCCAGTACGCTCCAGCCGTGTTCAGGAGCTTGAAGACCCCGACATGGCCTGTCGTCGGTAGATGCGGGCCTCGGCAGAGGTCGGTGAACTCACCCTGGTTGTAGACTGAGATGGTCTGCCCATCGGCCAGTCCTTGAATCAACTCAACCTTGTAGGCCTCGCCTCGTTCCTGAAAAAACTTCACCGCCTCCTGCTTCGACAGTTCTGCTCGTTTTACAGGGAGAGAGCGCTTGACGATGTCCTTCGCTCGAGCCTCGATTTTTTCAAGATCTTCCGGGGTAAATGGGCGCTCAAAGGCAAAGTCATAAAAGAACCCATCATCGAGGGCCGGGCCGATCGTCAGTTGCGCCGTAGGGAAGACCTCTTTGACGGCCTGCGCCATAATATGAGTACTGCTATGGCGGTAAACTTCACGGCCTTCGGCACTATCGAATCGAAGTGGGCTCACCTCAGCATCGTCCGTCAAGGCGCTCGAGAGATCGACAGTCTGGCCATTCACCTTTGCCGCAAGGATGTCCTGGCCAAGCGTCAGACCAAGAGTCGACAGAGCAAACCCAACGGTCTGGCCCGCTGGAATATCCCGACTGCTGCCATCTTTGAGCGTAATTTTCATGACATGCACACAATCGACCAACCACTAGAAACAACAAAGGCATCCCGCCTGCGAGAGGCAAACGGATACCTCAGCTAGGTGGTAGGCGCGGACGGTCTTGAACCGTCGACCTCTACCGTGTCAAGGTAGCGCTCTCCCCCTGAGCTACGCGCCTATCGATCTGGATGCGCATGCTAATATAGCCCTGCCCAAGGTGTCAAGAAACGGCCTTCCCCAAATGAACTGAATCTGACGGCAGAACAGGGTTCAAGGACTCAGATTCGCAGGCCTTCGTTCAGATTTACTCTGGATTGGGAAAGACTGTCGGGTTGGTGGCGTACTGACCTTGTCACACAATCTTCAATGTGTCGAAGTTGACCCCAGCGGGAGCAGGCGGGGTCTTCAGTTGCATGTCTTCCAACGCGTGAACGGCTAGATCGGCGACCACGAGATTCCGATACCACTTCC
>JANNXZ010000279.1:0-4179 GCA_031409835.1 Nitrospirota bacterium | reverse complement strand
GCTCATGTGGGACAACCGGCTTCTATTTCAGGGGCAACACAAATTCGTGCCGGCGTCATTCGGCCAGAGATCATCATTCCCAAACGCGCAGAGGCATCGGGCACTCACAGCGCGGCCACCGTACCGCAGCGCGAAGGCATCAGGATCGGCGACCAGGTTCGCATCATTCGAGATCCGTTATTCGGAAAAATCGGCGAAGTCGCGAGTCTGCCGGCCGATCTCCAGAAGATTCCAACCGAGAGTGACGTGCGCGTGATGGAAGTCCGCTTTGCCGATGGCAGCAAGGCCGTCATTCCGCGGACGAATATTGAATTGATTGAAGGAGCATGACAGGCGTGAGGCGTGAGGGGTTAGGGGTTAGGGGTAGTACGGTGGCGCAATGCTTCTTTCTTGCTGCCTGTATCATCGGTTTGTCGCATTCCATCGTGTTGGCACAGTCACCGCTCGCGCCACCTCAAGATGTTCGTGCGTTCGATACACCGAGCGATGGAGGTGGCAGCCTGACGGTGCTCTGGTCGCCTTCTCCGTACGATAGTGCCGTGGCCAAATATCAGGTCTTAATCAGCGAGGGAACCACGGCGCCGGATCCGGCTGCGATGAAAATCGTGGCGGAGTTTCCTGCGAACCAGCGCTATGTCCGAGAATCGAAGTGGCCCTGGTGGACGAGGCCGACAACTGGAGACCAGCATCAGTTCACGCTGAAGAATGGAAGGGGAGTCGAGCTCACAAACGGGAACACCTACAGCATTACCGTGGCTGCGGTGCTGAACGACGATCGTGTCATCGCCACACCGGTTCAGGCCACGCCGCAACCGAACTGGATCAACTGGAATCAGATGAACAATCTCCTGTTGGCGCTCCTGTTTGGCGGCATCGTGTTCTACGCCATCAGTACAGCCAGAAAGCGGGAGATCTTTCTCCGGCGCATTCCCGGCCTCGATGCTGTGGATGAGGCCATCGGTCGCGCGACGGAATTGGGCAAGCCGATCCTCTACCTGACCGGCGCCCACGACATGAGCGATCCCTCCACTATTGCCGCGGCGGTCATTCTCGGGCGCGTGGCCAAACGCACGGCAGCGTATGGGACCGATTTGCTCGTGCCTCACCGCGATCCGATTACCATGGCGGTCTGCCAGGAAATTACGAAACAGGCCTACCTGGAAGCAGGCAAGCCAGATCTCTATAAAGATGATTCGAATTTCTTCATTACGTCGGATCAATTCAGCTATACCGCGGCAGTGGACGGCATCATGTTGCGCAAAAAACCGGCAGCGAACTTCTTTATGGGGCATTACTTTGCCGAGGCGTTGCTGTTGACAGAAACGGGCGCGAGCACCGGCGCGATTCAGATTGCCGGAACGGACTCCGATCACCAGCTCCCGTTCTTCGTGACGACGTGCGACTACACCTTGATCGGAGAAGAGCTGTATGCCGCCAGCGCCTATCTCTCCAAAGAACCGGTTCAGGTCGGCACGCTACGAGGACAAGACATCGGCAAAGCCCTCATCCTCGTCGTGCTTGGTGTTGGAACCATACTGGCCACCCTTGGGGTGATGTTCGACGCGCAGTGGCCGAAGTTATTCCTAGATCTGTTCAGGGACGTGAAATGATCTTTCTCCGACGACAGGTTCCGCTCCTGATCACGCTCATCACCGGCATCGTGTTCGCAGGGCAATACTATGTGCCGCATCCGGCCTCGGAGCAGATGCTGACTTCTGTCACCAAGTGGCTTCAGATCATCGGGGGGTTTGCGTTGGTGCTGGGCGTCAGCAGCCTGTTCCACGTTCATGCCGCCAAGAGTCGGCGTAAAGAAGCGGGGTGGGGTTATAGTTTTGTTCTTTATGCCGGCATGCTGGGTACTGTTGTGGCCGGCCTGTGGTCGAACGGCAAGGAAGCCGTCGACGGTACCATGACGGCCTTTGGGTGGGTCTATAACTTCATGATGGTTCCGCTCCAGGGGACCATGTTTGCCATCCTCGCGTTCTTCATCGCCTCAGCAGCCTATCGGTCATTCCGCGCGCGGAGTCGCGAGGCAGCGGTGCTGCTCATTGCGGCGGTGATCGTCATGATGGGCCGCGTCCCGCTCGGAGAATATCTCATTCCGATCAGCGGCGACGTATCTCAGTGGATCTTGAACGTGCTGAACGCGTCGGTGCGGCGCGCGATTCTGATCGGCGTCAGCCTCGGCACAGTGGCCCTCTCCATCAAGATCATCTTTGGCAAGGAACGGTCGTATCTTGGAGGGGGAAAAGAGTGATGGGTGATGAGTGATGTGTGACGAGAAAATGCAGTTGTTTTTTCCGCACCCATCACTGATCACCGTTCACTGATCACTATTATGAGTTTCGCTGAACGCATGCTCAAAATCGATCGGCGGATCATCTTTCTGGTGATCGGCATCTGCACGCTCTTGCCACTGCTCTACCCGGTTGGATTACCGATCAAGATTTCGCCGGAAGTCCGCGGGGTGTACGACCACATCGAGTCACTCCCCGAGGGTTCCGTGTTCCTGCTCTCGCTGGATTTCGATCCGGCGTCGAAACCTGAGCTGCATCCCCAAGCGATTTCGTTGCTGCATCATGCCTTCAGAAAGAACCTCCGTGTGATCGCGTTGACGCTTTGGGTCTCCGGTACCGGCATGGCCGACCAGGTCGTCACGCAGGTTGCCCGCGAGATGGGCAAGGAAAACGGGAAGGATTATGTGTTTCTCGGCTGGAGTCCCGGTGGGACCGCCGTCATCATCAACATGGGACAGGATCTCTACGGGGCGTTCCCAGCCGACTACAACGGCAAACCGACGAAGGGGTTACCAGTCCTGGAAGGCGTTGCGAGTCTGCGCGATGTGAACTATGCCGTCAGTCTGGGCGCCGGTAATCCCGGCGTGGAAGCGTGGTATGTGTTCGGCAAGGACAAGTACAAGTTTGAACTTGGCGGCGGCTGCACGGGCGTCATGGCGCCGGGGCTCTATCCGTTGTTGCGCAGCGGGCAGATCAACGGCCTGATCGGGGGTCTGCGCGGCGCAGCAGAATACGAAACCTTGATGGACCAGAAGGGGAAAGCAATTGCCGGCATGGATGCCCAATCGGCTACGCATCTCGCCATCATTGTGCTGGTCATTATGTGTAACCTGTTCTATTTCACATCGCGCAGCAGGACTAGACAACAGGGACAGTTGGGAGCCTGAACACCTATGCCGATTGAAATCATCATCGGTGGGTGGGTAGCGACGGGGTTGACCCTCTTCATCTTCTCGTTTCTGTACAAGGATAATCCACTCTTCAAGCTGGCGGAGAATCTCTACGTCGGCGTGTCGGTCGGGTACACGATCATCAAGACCTACGACACGGTGATCAAGCAGCTCATCTGGAAACCGATTGTCGAGAATGGGGAGTGGTCGCTATTGATTCCGGTCGCCATCGGGATGCTCATGCTCACGCGCTATGTGCCAAAAGCCGCCTGGATTTCGCGGTACGCGTTTGCCTTCATTGTGGGAGTTGGGTCAGGGCTCGCTATCCCACGAACCATTTCATCCTTTATCTTGAAACAGATAGAGGATACGGTCCGTCCGCTGCTGACGCTGGTACCAGGAGAAGGTGTCACCTTTACCTGGAGCCTTCTGAATCTGTCCAGCAGCCTGAACAGCATTATCATTTTGGTCGGCGTCAGCTCGGTGCTGTTCTACTTCTTTTTCTCCATCGAGCACACGGGGCCTGGCAAAGTTGTGGCCCGCACGGGCATCATATTTCTGATGATCGCCTTTGGCGCGGCCTTCGGCTACACCGTGATGGCCCGCATGTCGCTCTTGATCGGGCGATTGACCGACCTCATCGAGTTTACCGATCCCTCCTATGGCCGGCCGAGCCTCTGGCTCGGGGGTTTAACCATCCTCATGTTGGTGGTAATGGCTCGTCGGTCCAGCAGCAAGCAGCCCAAAGAAGAAGAGTAAGTTGGTCTGTCGGGTCTATCTGGTCTATTTGGTCTGTCTCGTGTGACAGGTTGAACCAAACTAACCGGATAGACCTGATCGACGAGATAGACTAGACAGACCGAATAGTCCAGACAGACCCACTGCGCCGCTCAGCCGTTGCAGCTTCGGTAAATGCTTCGTTACAATGGGCGCTCCAAAAAGGAGCGCCCATGACTACTACGACCAGCACCGCTAACGATCCCAAGCAGTAT
>JANNXZ010000278.1:0-4542 GCA_031409835.1 Nitrospirota bacterium | reverse complement strand
GGGATCAACGCTCGTAATATCGTAGGGCCACGATACCAATCCGAATTCAGGCCGTCTTTTTGAGCGCATAATGGAGCCGCGGCATGGCCGTTTTTGTTTCGAGTAATCGCGTGGCTCCCGCCTGTTGGATCATCCGATGTTGCTGAATGAGCGGATCGACAATGTTCCCGCAGGACACACATCGCCATCCTTTCATCCACATCGGAATACTGCTCTCTCGTATGTCGATTAAGTTATCAGTAACCATGAAACCGTCACATCGTGTACATTGCATGAGGCCCTCCTCTGTGAATGCTGGAGCCCACGACGCCACACCACCACCCTCTCAGCTTCGCAGCCGTGTGACCAGCCGTTTACATGCTTAAGAGAGCAATCGCAATGCCACAGGCGTTGCGATGACCGCTTGCGTGTTTTAGCAGTGAATCGTAGAGTGCGCCGAGCAACATTCGCCCTAAACCGCTTATACGTGTGACACATATTGGTCCCATGCGGCAAAAATGGTCTGGTCCACGAGGCGACCGAGCCGATAGCCTGAGTTGGGAAATTCCGTCATTCATTGTAGATCGACGCCCCTCTCTTCAAACACAGCGGCCAATCGAGGACGAATCGTGGCACTAACCGCGGCAGAAATTGCGAAGGTGACGGGTGAGCTTGCTCTAGCCTTGGCAGGAGGCTGGATTCAAAAAATTTACCAGCCGACGGATCGCACAGTAGTGCTGGAGATTCGTGCTCCAGGACGGACCCACCGACTTCTCATCTCATGCCACCCCGAAACCGCCAGGCTCCACTTCGCCACGGAAGCCTTTCAAAATCCACCGACGCCTCCACCCTTCTGTCAATTTCTCCGTGCCCATCTGCAAGGAGCACGAATCGACCAAGTCGAGCAGCTTCAAGAAGACCGAATCGTTCAGCTTGCACTGACCGGCAAGGAAGGTCCTTGCAGATTGGTCGCGGAGCTGACAGGGAAGACCTCGAATCTCCTTGTACTCGATGAAGCTGGCCGTATCCGGCGAGACCTGAACGCAGTGAAGGATCGTGTAGGGCAGCTGTACGTTCTTCCCCCACGCCAACAACGAGAACGCGGCGGCGGCGATCACGCGCGATTCAGCCAGGATCTCCCAGAATCACCATTTCCCCTGTCGGCTACCATCGAAGCGCATTACCACCAGGCAGAAGCCGTTTCTGTCGTTGAGACCGTGCGGAACGCCCGATCAGGGATACTCAGAAAATCCATCAAGAAGCTCCGCCGCCGTATTGAAGCATGGCATGAAGACCTCGCAAAAGCAGAGAAGTACAAGACCTATAATCGCTACGGCGAACTCATCAAGGCAAACCTCGGGACCATCCGCAAGGGCCAAACCGATGTCACTCTGGTGGATTATTTCGATGAGGAGCTTCCCAACCTAACCATCCCACTCGACCAGGCCAGAACTCCTCAAGGCAATATGGACGATTACTTCCGAAAGCATCGGAAGCACCTGGCGGCAGAGCGGGAGCTACGGCCACGCATCGAGAAAGGGCAGAAGGAATTGGAGGCTCTGCACCAAGAAATGACCGCTATTGAACAGGGAGCCTGGCAGCCGCCCGATAAAGCCCATCTCACAGTGCGCGCACGAACCCTCTCGCGGACAGGCGAGGGAAAGGGCCGTCAGGAACAACGTCACGGTCCATTCCGTCGCTTCACCTCATCAGACGGTTTGGCTATTTATGTCGGGAAAAATGCGCGCGAGAACGACGAGCTGACATTCGGCCTCGCCAAGAGCGACGATCTCTGGCTGCATGCCCGCGGTACGCCTGGCTCACACGTCGTGGTGCGCTTGGAAAAAGGAAACGATCCGCCGCCTGAGACAATCCGAGACGCCGCCACGCTGGCGCTACTCTACAGCGACTTGAAGAAAAGCGGCAAAGGCGACGTCATCTACACGAGACGCAAGTGGGTCAAGAAGGCAAAGGGCCAGGCGCCAGGAGCCGTCATCGTCACCCAGGAGAAATCACTGCATGTGAGTCTGGAGAAAAAACGGCTGGATGCGCTCAAGGCTCGATCATCTCACGAGTAACTGTCCGAATCTCTTACAGCCTTTCCACTCATTCCCTTCCCATGTGACAGTGCCCATACTATATATGGGTACCTCCTCGTCTTCCCCTAATCTCATGCTGTCAGAAACGTGGATTATCTCGCCATAGACTCTGTCCGGTACTATGCTCTCGGCATAGGTAACTACACTATGTCAGGACAGCAGAACATTGCGCCTCAATCCCCGTCGCCCACCATCCTGGTGGTCGATGACGAGCCCGCCATCACAAAGCTGTGCAAGACGATACTTGAGCAAGCAGGCTTTTCGGTCCTCGTTGCCGACGGCAGCTCAGAAGCCCTCAAAGCCTGCACGCAGCATAAAGAGTCCATCGATCTGCTGCTCACAGACCTCGTTCTCCCCCCTGCGGGCTTTCGAATGGCCTCAAGCTCCAATGAATTCCCCCATGTGCACGGCCACGAGCTGGCAGTCCGCGCGCTTCGCATACAAAAAAATCTGCAAGTGGTCCTCATGTCCGGCAATTTCGACCAGAATTTGGCAGGATACGGCATACGCCGGGGAGATCTCCCCTTTCTTCCCAAACCGTTTGAGCCCCAAGCCCTGGTGACACTCGTGCGACAGACTCTCCAAACGCCCCCGCCTTCGCTTGAAAACCTGACAGCGGGCCCGCCAGGAGTTAAACAAGTCAATGATGGGTGGGCTGATTAACTAACGGCCCTCACGGCAATACGCAGAACGGGGCTGCCATCTCGACGATAACAGCCCCGTTCACATTCGCAATTACGGATTAATAGCGATCGCGCTTACCACCCCCGCCGCCATATCCACCACCGCCACCCCCCCCGCCAGTGCGAGGCTCCTGGGGACGTGCTTCATTCACGGTTAAGGTTCGGCCACCCATTTCCGCACCGTTGAGAGCGGTAATGGCCGCTTGCGCTTCTGAATCCGAAGACATCTCGACGAAGCCGAAGCCGCGTGCCTGTCCCGTGAACTTGTCGGTAATGATCCGCGCGGAAGCGACAGCGCCATGCTGCCCGAACAGATCACTCAACTCCTGCTCAGTTGCCGAGTAGGGCAACCCACCGACATAGATCTTTGAACCCATCTGGGGTTCCTCCTTATGAGTATGATGATATTGTCTTGTGCGCGAGGGACGGGGGAAGGAGCGGGCCGAAGACGCGAGAGATGCGGCGACTTAGGTCTGACTTCCGACGAGATTCTCGGGCAAGGCAACACCGATGCTGCAGGCCTGTGTGTTTCATTCCACCTCACCGCCAGGCCTCTGCGATAAGGTGGTTGTAGGCTATCATAGCCATTTTGAAAATGGCAATCCGAGTCCTGGCAGGATGCTGAAAAAGTCTGTCAGCAGCGTTCTCGCATCGTTCAGACCCTCAACGTACCCCAGGGGGTACGCTTCGGCCCTTCGCTCGCTGCGGCCTTGCTGAGCAGCCTTTTTGAGCATCCTGCTAGCCGCACTGTCTGCATTACTCTCCAATGCGCACTAGCAATCCCCGCTCCCTGCAAAATTCAAACATCCAGTGGAAGACCGCAATGACTACACCGAGAAACAATAGATTGAGACCGGTCGCCCACCCAAGATGGGTGATCGGCTCAGCAGAGGTGCTGAGCACGGCGCGCATCCCTTCAAATACATGGGCTGCCGGGTTCATCCAGGCAATGGCCTGCAACCACCCTGGAAGCACGTCCATCGGATAAAACACACAGGAGATGGGCTGGAACATGAAGACCATACTCCAAGCCAGGACTTCCGCTTCCTGGCCGAATCGCATGATGAGAGCCGTAGTCAGCACCCCGATAATCCATCCTGTCATCACGAGATTTAAGACGAACGGAATCAGCCACATCCCGATCACAAAGATATTGTATGAGTAGAATAAGCCTGCACAGACAACCATGACCACAGAGACAGCCATCACTTTGAGGACGCTCATCACCATTGTCGCGGCAAGGAACTCGCTCGGCTTCAGCGGACTGGCAAACAGGTTCATGAGATTTCTCGCCCAAATCTCCTCCAAAAACGAAATCGTGACTCCCTGCTGGGCTCGGAACAGTATGTCCCACAGAATCAACGCGCCTAAAAAAAATGTCACCGCACCCGGGATCTGTCCCTGGAACTTCATGAGGTAGACCGTAATGAATCCCCAAATGACGAGGTCCAGAAACGGCCAATAGAAGATTTCCATCATCCGCGGCAAACTGCGCCGGTACAGATACATATGCCTCACCACCAACGCATAGATTCGATGCACCTTCATCGTTCCCTTTTCCCCTTCTCCACTCTGGTTGGCAAGAGCCTCTTCTCCGAGGAGGAACCGGGTAGGATGTTCCTGACTGCGCGCAGCATTCTCACCCGCCCACCCACTGGCACGCAGAGACGTGCCATAAGCCCGAGCGAGGGCCTTCTGATTTTTCCAATTTTACCCTAGGGGAGCAGCCAGACTGTCCTTCACTGCGCGCATCGAGGGAGCACATTCTGATCGTGCGGCCT
>JANNXZ010000277.1:0-1750 GCA_031409835.1 Nitrospirota bacterium | reverse complement strand
TTCAAGGACATATCGAGTCTGAAGCTGCTGGAGGATGTCGTTGGGAAGATGCGGGGGAAGGGGTATCGCCTCGTGAACGCCGACACCGTCATCATCGCGCAGGCTCCTCGGCTCAGTTCGTACTTGGCAGCCATGCAAAAGAAAATGGCGCAGGTGCTCGGGGTCGATCCAGACCTCGTCAACGTCAAGGTGAAGAGCGGAGAGGGAATCGGCATGATCGGTCGAGAGGAAGGGATTGCCGCCCAGGCGGTCTGTTTGATTGAAGAAGGTAATCATTCAGGTAGATAGGCTGAAGGTATTCAGGCTGAAGTGTTCGGATCTCCGGCCTTCAGCCTGAACCCCTATGAATTTATGACTTGACGATCTTCTGACGCTATGTTCAAGGCCATTAAAGCAGATTTCCAAGCCGTCTTCGACCGAGATCCAGCTGCGACCAGCTGGCTTGAAGTCGTGCTGACCTATGCCGGCTTTCATGCGCTGCTGGCCTACCGCATTTCTCACTGGTTGGCGTCCTACAACGTGCCGTTCGTTCCTCGGGCTATCTCTCAGATTGCTCGCTGGCTCACGGGCATTGAAATTCATCCTTCAGCCAAAATAGGCACAGGGTTTTTCATCGACCATGGCATGGGGGTTGTGATCGGTGAGACGGCAGAGATCGGAGATTATGTGACCCTCTTCCAAGGCGTGACGCTTGGAGGGACGGGCAAGGAGCGGGGTAAACGCCACCCCACGCTTGGCAATCACGTGGTCGTCGGGGCCGGAGCGAAGATTCTCGGCGGGATCACGGTCGGCGACAATGTGAAGATTGGCGCCAATTCGGTTGTGCTCAAGAATGTCGCCGCCAATTCCACCGTTATCGGCGTGCCGGCCCGCGTCATTAAAACCCAAGGCGAACGGCTGCCCGACGCCACCATGGACCACAGCAACCTGCCGGACCCAGTCAGTGACCGGCTCTTGGCACTCGAGCAGGAATTGATCGAACTGCGCAAGAAGCTGGAAAATCAAGACTCCTCCCGCCTGCTCTAGCAGGACTGGTCTATCTGGTTTGTTTGGTTGATTTGGTTCATCTGGTTATTTCGTTCAACCAAAAAACCAGACAGAACAAATAAACCAAATGAACCAGTATTTAGCCGGCGTGTTTAGCGTGAGTGTGAAATGCGCCCTGCGTCCAGAACGGGCCGCAGGGCGAGAGTGTTAGCTCGATAAGCAGGTGCTCATAAATGTCTTGCGGTCGTCTCCTTTGAGGTTCTTCTCGCCAGCTTCTTTGTTGCAGGTTTTCATCTTGCTCTGCTGAGTCCCACCCACCTTCGTCGACCTTGCGAAAAGGCATTCTTTCATGAAGGCCTTTCGCTCATCGCCCTTCCCTTCATTCAATCCTTTGTCGTTCGCTTGTGCGTTGCATGCAGCCATCTTGCTTTGCTTCGCGGGCCCTGCGATGGCAAATGGTGCAATGCATAGTCCAGATATCAAGAGGGATACCATCACGATGCCGGCTGTCTTCGTCATATGCATCTCCTTTGGTGAGAAGTGGGGGTTGAAAATGTGCAAAGCATACCAAATACTATCCGTCGTGTCTCCATGAATTTTAGCAATACTAATAAACCAACCATTTCACCTGTGACTCCGCAGTAGCCGCAGATGATTCACTCACGCGAGCCGGGAGGAAAGGGTAGATCTGGTTTGTTTGGTTCATTCCCCTCAACCAAACAAGCCAGATTAACAAGAGAAACCAGTCTGTTAATCGTAATCC
>JANNXZ010000276.1:0-2001 GCA_031409835.1 Nitrospirota bacterium | reverse complement strand
ACCAGCTTCGAACAAAAGCGGTACGTCGTAGATCACCACAGCATGTGGATCTTTTCGTTCGGCTTGTCTAGTGAGCCTGGCTTGTTCACGCGCAACGCGGGGGTGGATGATTCGTTCAAGCCGGCGCAGCTTGGTCCGGTTTCCGAAAACAACGGCTCCCAGCTCACGGCGATTGAGGGTGCGGTCAGGGTTGAGGACGGTCTTGCCGAACGTTTTCACGATCTGACGCCAGGCAGGCTTGTCCGGCTTCACAACATCACGGGCCAGTTCGTCGGCATCGATGACGACCGCGCTGCAATGCTTGAACATCTTGGCGACGGTGCTCTTGCCGGTCGCGACACCGCCTGTGAGGCCAACTAGAATCATGGCGTGGAGGATAGCATGCGAGTTGCCACCTCACAACCAACGTCGTTTGACTTCTCACGGCGCAGGCTTGTATGAGTTCGTACATGATGAAACGGGTGATGATTTTAGGCTTCGTTGCGGCGATTGGGTTTTGTGCTTTCAGCCTGGTGTGGGCTGACGAAGGTCCGATGCCCGGTCCCCGGACTATCGTGGTGGCGCTGGATGGAACAGGAGACTTTGTGTCTCTTCAAGAAGCGGTCGATGCGGCCAAGAAAGGCGATACCGTTTTTGTCAAAGCGGGTCGCTATCCTCAGGATGTGACCATTCACAGCAAAGAGAAGATCAAGTTCGTTGGGGCCGGAGTGGATCAGGTGACGATTCTGGGTCGCGATATCGTGGTGGGCGCTCTCCATGTGGGCAAGTGGCCGTATGGGGCGACGGACATTGAAATCAGCGACATGACGATTAATGACCGAGGAGGGCACGCCGTCGGTCTCTTCAACGGGCAAGGGATTGTCCTCCGCCGGATTAAGATCAATGGCCTGTTGTTCAGTCAGCAAGTCCAGAATGTACGGATCGAAGATTGTGTTATCGGTGGAAGCGAGACGACCGGCGTTCAGTTTGCCGACTCAGAAGCCGTTCTTATCGGGAACTTTATCCATGACAACGACCATGGCGTTTCGATTGCCGGCAAGTCGAATGTGAGGCTGGAGCGAAATGTGATCACCCGCAGTCTGTTTGAAGCCGTCGTGGTCAGCGATCGTGCCCGAGCCGTGCTGGTGAGCAATACCTTAGTCAAGAATGGTGGTGGCGCGGCGTTTCTCGGGCAGTCCCAGAGTGATGTGACCGGCAATGTAGTCGGGCTGAATCGAGTGGGTTTTGTGATCGCCCCGTCCAGCCAGATCACCACCTCGTTCAATGCGTTCTACAATACAGATGGCGATTATCTGCGAGTGGGTACTCCGAACCAACCGGCACCGGAACTGAAAGCCCAGTCAGATATTACCGGGGACCCGCACTTTGTTGACCCAGCGCATGACGATTTTCGCCTAGGCCACGGTACGCCGCTTCTCAAAATCGGTCAGTTCCCCTATCTCGGCGCACTTGCTCCTGCCTCAACTACTGTGCGTCGATCGACTGAAAAGTAGCTCCCAATCAACATGATAGGTTCTTCTCCAGGGCACGGATTTTCATGTGCTATGCTTCCAGTACGCCGTAAGTCATATAGGTGATGAATCTCTGGCGTAAGGATTGCTGATCCAACTGTCAGAGAAAGAGGAGAAAACTATGGCAAGTTACCGAGAAGAGCTGGAAAAACGTGGGCCTGGTGGGATTCCGTCGCTCGATGACGTCGAATCAGGCAAGCTGGTCGGTGCCGTTCTCCCCATGTCCGAAAAGGCGCAGATTCAGATGCGTAATAGCATCGAAGTGATCGATTACCTCCTCAATCAAGAGCGCGTCGTCTGGAGCTGAGCCCCGCGTTCTCCACTCCCTGAATCCCCAATCCAAAGTCGCCCTCTTGACAGTTCTCTCACGCCTTCGTACGCTCCCCGCGTTATTTCTCTTTCTATTCTAATCTAATCGGGAGATACACCGATGGCATGCGGTCATTTGCATCGTAAACGCTTTGTGCCTATGGCGTATGGGCTCATGATC
>JANNXZ010000275.1:0-1982 GCA_031409835.1 Nitrospirota bacterium | reverse complement strand
TTTGGTTTGTCTCGTTTGTTTGGTTAAACCAGATGAACCAGATAAACAAAACAAACCAGTTTGAGCATCCTGCGTGCGAGTATCCGGCTATCCAAGATTAATCAGGGAATCATGGCGACACGACGACCCTCTCGAACACAGACCCCCAAGAAACGGACAGCCGGACCAGCCGTCCGTACATCGAAAACACGCGCCCGTAGCAGTTCCGAGTTGACCATTCAACCAGCGGCGGGCAAGCGCATTCTGATCACCGATGTCGCCTTGCGCGACGGGCATCAGTCGCTCTTGGCCACACGCATGCGCACGGAGGACATGCTGCCCATCGCCCAAAAGCTCGATGCCGTCGGCTATTGGTCGCTCGAAGTCTGGGGTGGCGCGACATTCGACACATGCCTGCGTTTCCTCAAAGAGGACCCCTGGGAACGGCTCCGCGCGTTGCGCGCCGCCATGCCCAACACTAAGCTTCAAATGCTGCTCCGAGGGCAGAACCTGGTTGGCTATCGGCACTATGCCGACGATGTGCTGGAACGGTTCATCGAACGGTCCGCCGCCAATGGCATCGACGTCTTTCGTATCTTCGACGCACTGAACGATATCCGCAACGTCGAACGGGCCATGCGAGAAGTGAAAGCCTGCGGCAAACATGTCGAAGCCGCCATCAGCTACACCGTCAGTCCCGTCCACAGCGTGGAGCGTTTTGTCGACATGGCAAAGCAGCTGGAGGACTTGGGGACCGACACGCTCTGCATCAAAGACATGGCCGGGCTTTTGGCGCCGCTCGACGCCTACCACCTCATACGCCGGATCAAAGCGGCGGTGAAAGTGCCCGTCCATCTCCATTCGCATTACACGTCCGGCATGGCCTCCATGTCGGCACTCATGGCCATCCTCGGTGGGCTTGACATGCTCGACACTGCCATCTCGCCGTTGTCCGGTGGGACGTCACATCCGGCGACGGAAACCATGGTGGCCTCGTTGCGCAATACCCCATACGACACGGGACTGGATCTCGCCTCATTCCTCCCGATCACCGAACACTTCCGTACCGTTCGACGGAAGTACCGGCAGTTCGAAAGCGAGTTCACTGGTGTCGATGCTGAGATCCTCACCTCGCAGATTCCTGGCGGCATGCTCTCGAATCTCGCCGCGCAGCTGACCGAACAGAATGCGCTCGATCGGATCAAAGAAGTCCTGGATGAAGTGCCGCGCGTCAGAAAGGAAATGGGCTATCCCCCGCTTGTGACCCCGACCAGCCAGATCGTGGGCACCCAGGCCACGCTCAACGTCTTGACGGGCGAACGGTACAAAGTCATTACCACGGAAACCAAGAACTACTTCCTCGGACTCTACGGGCGGGCGCCGGGGCCTCTCGATCACGACATTATGGCCCGCGCGATCGGAGACGACCATCCGATCAAAACACGGCCCGCCGATCGATTGGAGCCTGAACTTGAGGCAACCAGAAAAGATCTGCCTGCCTTGGCCACTACAGTAGAAGATCAGCTTTCGTTCACCCTGTTCCCCACGATCGCGCGAGACTTCTTTGAGGCGCGCGAGAAGGGGGAACTGACGCTGGAACCCCTTGAGAGCTTCTTGCCCAGTGGGCCGGCTGCGGCCACCGAACTTCATTTGGCCCCCGCCGAATTCAATGTCACGGTCCACGGTGAGACCTACCATATACAGGTGTCCGGCTCCGGGCGGAAGGTGGACGGACGCAAACCCTATTACATCCGGGTCAACGACAAACTCGAAGAAGTCTCGTTGGAACCGATCCAAGAAATCTTGGCCGGCGTGCCGGAAGCTCCCGGCGCTGGTAGCGGCGCCAAACCCAAACGGCCCAGGCCATCCAAGCCAGGCGACGTAGCCCCGCCCATGCCAGGCCGCGTCGTCAAAGTGCTCGTCGCGGTGGGTGCCATCGTTAAAGCCGGCGCCCCCCTCCTGATCATCGAAGCCATGAAGATGGAAAGCCAGGTTCCGGCGCC
>JANNXZ010000274.1:0-1563 GCA_031409835.1 Nitrospirota bacterium | reverse complement strand
TGCATCGTCTCACCGTACGTTGACGAACCGGCCTTGGGCCGTCTCCCGGAGCTGGTCGATGTCTTCACGCCGGGTGACGGAGAGTGGCACAGTGTTGGTCAATTCTTCAATCAACAGATCGGTCGTCAGCGGTGTTTTTTGGTGGAGGGCGCGGTAGAGTCCCGCGACCACAGCCTGTTCGATTTCCGAGCCGCTGAATCCGTCGCTGGCGCTGACGATCTTGACCACATCGAATTTGGTGCTGTCCTGCTTGCGGAGGCCGAGGTGTATCTTCCAGATGACTTCTCGTTCGCCGTTGTCCGGCAGATCCACGAAAAATATTTCATCGAATCGGCCTTTGCGAAGGAGTTCGGGGGGTAGCAACGACAGATTATTGGCGGTGGCTACGACGAAGACCTCTTGTTTCTTTTCCTGAAGCCACGTGAGAAAGGCTCCGAACAATCGGCGGCTCAAGCCCGCATCGGCCTCGCCGCTTCCGCCTCCCGCGGCCATCGCCTTTTCGATTTCATCGATCCACAGGACGATGGGCGAAAGCGATTCAGCCATCTCGATCGCTTTGCGAAAGTTCTTCTCCGACTCACCGACAAATTTATCGAACAACCGGCCAGCGTCGAGCTTGAGGAGTGGGAGCTGCCATTCCCTCGCGATGGCCTTCGCTGCAAGCGATTTGCCGCAGCCTGGCACTCCCACAAGCATGATCCCCCTTGGGGGCGTGAGATTGAGCGCCTTGGCTTCTGCGGTAAAACCGACCTTCGCACGCTCCAGCCAGGATTTCAGGTTGACGAATCCGCCCAACTCGAACCGGTTGTCTTCAAGCGGATAGTATTCAAGCAAACCGCCGTCTTTGATGGCTTGCACCTTGCGTTTCAGAATCTTCTGCACGTCATCGGCGGAGAGGGTGCCGTCTTCGACGACGCATTGCGTGATGACCTGCCGGGCCTGATGGAGCGTCAGTCCCTGTAAGGCGCGGAGGATGGCGTCACGCTCGTTGGCCGAAGGGCCTTTGTCCGTCGTTTTGGAGTCACTGATGGAACTGAGGATGCTTTGCACGACCGTGGTTGACCGAGGGCGGCGTGGCAAGGTTCTGGGGCCGAGCGATTCTAAGACGCTCTGGAGCATGGCTTGCAGCTCGCTTCGATCCGGTAATTGCAAATCGAGCCGGACGGCAATCTTTTCGATGTCAAGCGGCAGGGCGATGGGATGGCCGGTGAGCAGGCAGGTGGAACGCGATCGGTTGTAGGTTGCCGCGACTTCTCGGAGTTGGCGAGCGACCGCTGGATCTTGCAGGTGCGGTGTGAGGTCCTTGAGCCAGAAGATTGCCTCCACGGTCAGACCCTGCAGATGCTGGAGGACTGCGAGAGGCGTGGCAGTCATTTTACTGAGTGTCGGTCCATCGTCGTGCCGGGTGAGTCCTCTAGTGACGGACCATTCGAACAGCGGCATGCGCTCCTGGGCGGCCACCGATTGCAGCAACGCCAGTACCCGCTCCTCTTCTACCGTCTCGATGGCGATCAGTGGGTGACAGGAGCGAATGAGGGTGCGGAGATCGTGTACGCTGGTTGA
>JANNXZ010000273.1:0-4790 GCA_031409835.1 Nitrospirota bacterium | reverse complement strand
CGACATCATCCACCTAAAGACCTAGCCAAGTCACCCAATCGAAACGTACAATAGGCCCCATGCTCCTCGTCGTTGATATCGGCAACACCAACATCGTCTGGGGCGTCTATGACGACCGCACGCTGGCGGCCCATTGGCGATTGGCTACGGATGTGAAAAAAACATCGGACGAGTACGGTATTCTCTTTGCGAGTCTCCTCACGGCAGCAGGGATTCCCTCTCAACGCCTCTCCGGCGCCATCATCTCTAGCGTCGTGCCTGCGCTGACCGAGACCGTCGAAGGCATGCTCGAACAATATTTTCATCAGCATCCCTTGATCGTCACTTCGGATACGGACACAGGGCTCACGCTCCGTTACGATAATCCAAAAGAAATCGGCAGCGACCGGCTGGTGAATGCTGCAGCCGCCTACCATAAATATCGACGCGATCTCATCGTCGTCGACTTCGGCACCGCCACAACCTTTTGTGCCATCACGGCAGAGGGCCACTACCTCGGAGGCGTCATCGCTCCAGGCCTTGGGATCTCGGCGGAGGCCCTATTCGCCCGCGCCGCGAAACTCGCCAAGGTGGAATTGATCCGTCCGAAGACCGTGATCGGCACCGACACCGCCAGCAGCATTCAAGCCGGCCTGTTATTCGGGTATGCAGGGCTGGTTGATACCGTCGTCCGGCGAATGGAACAGGAACTCGGACGTTCAGCCTACGTCATCGGCACCGGAGGACTCAGTTCCATCCTGGCAGCCGAGGCCACTTCCATTCAAAAAATTGAACCCTTCCTCACGTTAGAAGGCCTTGAGCTTCTCCACCGACGAGCTCAAGGAACCGTGAAACGTTAGGCGTGAAACGTGAAACGAGGGTCAGCCTCGGAACTGCGGCACTTCAGCCTTCAGACCGCCTCACCCGTCCCGCTTTTCTCGCAAGTCTCGCTTCTCGCGCTTTCCCCTCCACAAGTAATTAATTTTTTAGGCCCCGTTGACTTTATAGGGCTTGTGGCTATCTTCAGCCGGATAGAGGAGTCTTGAATGGCAGAAGAACAGCAGAACGCGAATACAATCGAGAACTTGGATGCTTCAGCGCGGAGCGCATCTTCGGACACAGAGGAAACCAGCTTGGTCACAGAACTTCAGCTGGCTCTCGCGGCAAAGGCTGAAGAGGTCACGAGCGTGAACGATAAGTATCTCCGGCTCGCCGCCGAGTTTGACAACTATAAACGATTGATCCAGCGGGACCAGCGCGATCAGATCCGGTTCGGCAATGAACACTTACTCAAGGAACTGTTGCCAGTCGTCGATAATCTTGAACGGGCCGTCAAGTCTTCACGAGAGGGAGGAGGCAGCGACGTCCTCATCCAGGGCGTAGATCTTACCCTCAAGCAATTGACGGGAGCCTTGACGAGATTTCATGTCGTACCAGTCGAGACGGTGGGCCGACCGTTCGATCCCGCCACACATCAAGCCGTCACCTCCATCGAGTCTGAGAAGGTGCCCAAGCAGCATGTGGTCGACGAGCTTCAGAGAGGATATCTCCTGCATGACCGTATCTTGCGGGCAGCCATGGTCAGCGTATCGGCGGGGCGGCCCGACGGCGTACCGAAAACAGAAGACAGAAACAATTAAACGTACCAACATTATCAAAGTAGACCTAGTCAGGAAGGAGTAGGCACATGGGCAAAGTGATCGGCATCGACCTTGGAACCACAAACTCCTGCGTTTCCATCATGAGTGGTGGCGAACCAGTCGTGATCGCCAACGCAGAAGGAGCCCGCACAACACCGTCCGTCGTCGCCATTACAGAGAAGGGCGAGCGACTTGTCGGACAGATTGCAAAGCGCCAGGCGATTACTAATCCCGAGAATACAATTTTTTCTGTCAAGCGACTCATGGGCCGCAAGTTTCACAGCCAGCAAATCACAGATGCGGCAAAGCGGCTCCCCTACAAAGTGTCTGAGGGGGACAATGGCGATGCGCACGTCGAATTGCGCGGTAAACGCTACAGCCCGCCGGAAATCTCCGCCATGATTTTGCAAAAAATGCGGCAGACTGCGGAGGACTATCTCGGCGAGAAAGTCACCGAAGCGGTCGTGACCGTCCCGGCCTACTTCGACGACAGCCAGCGACAGGCCACTAAGGATGCCGGCCAGATTGCAGGATTGAACGTGCTTAGGATCATCAACGAGCCGACTGCTGCCGCTCTGGCTTACGGCCTGGACAAGAAAAAGGACGAGCGGGTTGCCGTCTACGATTTGGGCGGCGGTACGTTCGACGTCTCCGTCCTTGAGATCGGCGACGGCGTCTTCGAGGTCAAGTCGACCAACGGCGATACGTATCTCGGCGGCGACGACTTCGATCAGCGCGTCATGGACTGGCTGGTCGATGAGTTCAAGAAGGATCAAGGCATCGATCTTCGGAAAGATCGGATGGCCCTCCAACGCCTCAAAGAAGCCGCGGAACGCGCCAAAATTGAACTGTCATCGTCACAGGAAACCGAGATCAATCTGCCCTTCATCACCGCAGACGCCAATGGGCCCAAACACCTGGTTGTGAAACTGACCCGCGCAAAACTTGAGCAGTTGGTCGATGACCTGATTAAACGATCGATCGAGCCCTGCAAGAAAGCGCTCGCCGACGCCGGTTTATCCGCGAGCGACATCAAGGAAGTCGTCCTCGTCGGTGGCATGACCCGCATGCCAAGAGTCATTCAGGCCGTCAAAGAGTTCTTCGGAAAAGAACCGCACCGGGGTGTGAATCCTGATGAAGTTGTGGCGATCGGCGCCGCCATTCAAGGTGGCGTGCTGAAGGGTGAAGTGAAGGACGTACTGCTCCTCGACGTCACGCCACTCTCGCTGGGCATCGAAACCCTCGGCGGTGTCTTTACAAAGTTGATTGAGCGGAATACGACCGTCCCGACAAAAAAGAGCCAAGTCTTCTCTACCGCTGCCGACAATCAAACGGCAGTGACCATTCGAGTCTTCCAGGGCGAACGCGAGATGGCCAATGATAACAAGCTCCTTGGCCAATTCGACTTGGTCGGGATTCCTCCCGCGCCGCGCGGGATGCCGCAAGTCGAAGTGACGTTCGACATCGACGCCAACGGCATCGTCCATGTCTCGGCCAAGGACTTGGCGACACAAAAGGAACAGTCCATCAAGATCACGGCGTCCAGCGGCTTGAGCAAAGAAGAAGTCGAAAAGCTGGTGAAGGATGCACAGGCCCATACCGACGAAGATAAAAAGCGTCGGAAGACCGCCGAAGCCAAAAATCAGGCTGACTCTCTGATCTACCAGACGGAAAAAAACCTGAGCGAGCACGGCGACAAGATCGCAGCGGAAGACAAGACCAAGATCGAAGAAGCGGTGACCGCGCTGAAGAAAGCGCTGGAGGGAACGGATCCCGAAGCGATCGAGTCCGCAACCCAAACGTTGACGACCGCGTCCCATAAGCTGGCTGAGGAAATGTATAAGAAGGCTTCGGCATCGACTGCGACCGGCAACGGCGACGCCGCCGCAGGCGGAACCGAGACCGGTGAGACCAAGACGGATGAAAAAGTCGTCGATGCAGAATTCGAAGAAGTAGACAAAGAGAAAAAGTAAGCTAGAATACCGTCAGCAAGACCGAGCCTCGCCGCTACCGCGGGCTCGGTCTTGCTGCACTGTCACCCTGAGAGATGGCATCCGTGTCTAAACGTGATTTCTACGAAACTTTGGGCGTCGAACGAACCGCGTCCGACGATGAGCTGAAGAAAGCCTATCGGAAGATGGCCCGCCAGCACCATCCCGATCTCCAGACGGGAGAAGCCCAAAAGAAAACATCAGAAGAAAAATTCAAAGAAGTCAATGAAGCCTACGAGACGCTGAGCGATCAGGAGAAACGCAAACGCTACGACATGTTCGGTCACGCCGGGGCCCAGCAGGGTGCTGGTCCTGCGGGGTTCGGCGGAAGCGGATTCGGCGACGCGTTCAACGACATCTTCGAGGATTTTTTTGGGGGCCAGCGCGGCGGCAGCCGGGCAGAGCGCGGCAATGACCTCCAATACAACCTAGAACTGACCTTCGAAGAAGCCGTCTACGGGAAAGAGGCCAAACTCAAAATCCCGCGATGGGAAGTCTGCGCCGACTGTAAAGGAAGCGGAGCCAAGAGCGCGGCATCGGTCAAGACATGCCCCAGTTGCAAAGGGGCTGGACAGATGCGGTTCCAGCAAGGGTTCTTCAGCATCACCCGTCCCTGCGGCCAATGCGAGGGGGCGGGGCGAATCGTCACCGAGCCCTGTTCGGCCTGCCAGGGTCGGCAACGTACCTATCGAGAGCGAACCATCGCCGTGCACATTCCGGCCGGCATTGAGTCAGGCATGCGCCTGCGCCTCTCCAACGAAGGGGAACACGGAGTCAACGCCGGCCCACCAGGCGATCTCTACGTGGCGATTACCGTCAAGCCGCACCAGATATTCCGGCGAGAGGGGCACGATATCCTCTGTGATGTTCCGATCCATTTCGTCACTGCCGTACTTGGAGGAAAGATTGAGGTTCCCACGCTAAAAGGCAATACGGTCATCAAGATTCCTGCAGGTACACAGCAAGACAAGACCCTGCGTATCAAAGGCTTGGGCGTTCCAAGCCTCAAGAGCCAGAGCACCGGCGACCAATTATTTATCATTAAGATTCAGATTCCCACCAAATTGACCACTCGCCAGAAAGAATTGCTCCAAGAATTTGGCAAAGAAAGCGGCATGTCGATGGAAGAAGATAGCGACGGCTTCTTCGACAAGATGAAGACCTTCTTCGAATAGCAACG
>JANNXZ010000272.1:0-3229 GCA_031409835.1 Nitrospirota bacterium | reverse complement strand
TGACCGGCGAGAAATCCGGTCACTTCTATACGGCTGGAAGCTGGGGACCAAGTGAAGCGGATGCGCTGCTGGAGAAGAATGGGCATCGGTGGGCGTTGGGGTGGTAGAGGGACGGGATGGAGGCTGATGATCTTCTGTGCTCGCGCAACGCGCGGCCTGAGAAGGCCCTCGTTGGACGCGCGCAGTAGAAGATCAATCAGCCCCCATCCCTGAAGAGATAACGAGCGAGCTTGGAAGGATCATTTGTAGTCTCGCTCGACGGCCGCAGTCGAAAGCTCCTCACACCCTTACTTGTCTGAGTATTGAATTGAAGAAGAGAATATGAATGGATGCGCGCAGCGGGAGACCAATCAGGCTACCCTCCTAGGGGAAAAACGAGCAAGCTCGGAAGGATGGGAAGGGAGTAGCCAGGTGCCTCCTTGCTCGCAGAACGCGCACGATCAGAATGTGTGACCAAACAAGCAACACAGACCAAATACACAAGAGAGACCAGCCGGTCCTTGCGCTTCACGCGCCGCCGTCTGCGCTGCTCAGGTGCGCGATGATGAGTCTTGCGTCGGCGACGGGATCTGTCGTAAAGGGGGCTGTGTGCTGATTGGTTACCGGGGTGCTCAATCGCTCGGCCGCCTGGCGGATGGGAAGAGGGAAGGATGCGTCCTGCTGAATGTGTCGGAGATGTGCCATCGCATCTCCATGCCATGGTGGGGAAGGGAGCTGCGCGATCCACGCTTCGGTAGCGCGGGCCACGGCGCGTCTGGCACAGACTCGCGTCTTCCCGTCGTTGCCGTCCTGCTGCGCGGCCTCGGCTGCCGCGAGTTCTTGCCCAATTAGTGCTGCCGGTGTCATTAAGCGAGGTCCTTCCAATAATTCCTGGCCTGCACTGCGATCCCCTGGCCATTGTGATCAATTGGCGATAAGATCCGCAAGTTACCGCCCGGATATTTGTGAGTGATGGCGGGCGTTAAGGGGGAGGGAGTTCAATATACGAAGAGGAGTGAGAAGAAAATATGGCAGCCAAGGTAATCAAAGGGAAGAAAGCGAAGACCGCGGTGAAGAAGGTCGCAGTAAAGAAGAAGGCAACGTCGGTGCGTCGGGCGAAGAAGTCCAGGGCGACATCCGTCGTGGTCCTGATTCTGTCCGGTTCCACGGCGCTCCGTCGAAGAAAGTCTGCCGAGACGTTGGCCGAATCCCTACACGTAGATTTGTTCAGAGTGGATGTGTCGGCGGTGGTGAGTCAATACATCGGCGAGACGGAGAAGAATCTGAACGACGTGTTTGATAAAGCAGAAGGCAGTGGCGCGATCCTCTTCTTCGACGAAGCAGACGCGTTGTTTGGTGCACGCGGTACAGTGACCGATGCCCATGACCGATTCGCGAATGCGGAGACGGCCCATTTTCTCCAACGCATTGAGAGTCACAGCGGAATCGTTATCCTAGCGACCAATGGAAAGCAACGCGTCGAGCAGGCCTTTTCTCCCCAGACAAACGTGGTCGTCATGGTGGGGACGACGGGAACTGAGCGGGTAAGGAAGAAATAAGTGTGGGAGACCGGCACGACAAACATGGCGAGCAACACTGACGGGACGGGTTGCTCTGGTTCATCTGGTTAGTTTTGTTCAACCAAATAACCGTCTTCTTATGCGGGCAGACGTTTCCAGCATCCTGCTGGATGCTGTTGGGCGGGCTAACTACGCCTGCGTTCTTTTCTCTGATTCTGATTGGCCAGCCACGCACCGGCTATTGCGCCACAAATAATGCTCAGCGTGTCCAGGATGTGTTTGTACCAGCCATCCGGACCGATGCGGAGATCCTCATTCGCAACTTGAATCGATAGGAAAACCAAGAAGCCTACGGCGGCAGCGGATACAAGAGAGGCGGCAATAATCGCGACCTGTTTGTGATAGCGCGGTACAAGGTAGATAATCGCACTCACAAGAGAAGCCGCAGCAATAGACCTTGTGATCAATATAATGTATGTGCCGATAAACGGCACCCCATCCATATCCGGCGCTTCCCAAAAAGCCTCGACACGTTCAACCCCATGGATCATGCCGAATGCCATTCCAATAGAATGGTTGGCTGCGAACCACAGCATGACACCTGCCGGAACCGCGATGGCCCATCGAAGTATAGTAATGGCCGGGTTATTGTGCATTGATGTAGACTTCAGAAGAATGATCCACTGGCTCTCCTCACGGAGGCGCCGCTAGGTTGAGAACCCAAACCGATTATCATATAGCTGGTACGAGCCGAGAACGCAATCAGAACCATGCACGTTGTAGGGTTGAAGCATCAGATTGAAGGGGACACATGACAAATCATCGCACAGATCTTAGGAATATCGCCCGTCGCGCTATGGTCGAACGCGGCCTCTTGCCTGATTTTTCTTCCACGGCGATGGCCGAGCTTGCCCGCATAGAGGCTGCTTCCACAGTCCAGCAGGCAGGCATGCGAGATTTAACTGGTCTACTCTGGGCCTCCATCGACAACGACGATTCCCGAGACCTCGACCAACTCACCGTGGCCGAACTGCATGTTGATCGGTCTGTCACAATCCTGGTCGCGATTGACGATGTGGATGCGCTCGTCTCGAAAGAGTCTGCTCTGGATGCTCATGCCAAGCACAATACGACGTCGGTCTATACGGCAGGCGGCATGTTTCCTATGTTGCCGGAAAAGCTATCGACTGATCTGACCTCTCAGTGAAGGGCAAGACCGCTTCGCGATCGTCGTGGAGATGGTGATTGCGGAGGATGGGGCGGTCCTCAGTTCGACTCTCTTTCGGGCGCTTGTCCATAACCATGCGAAGCTGGCCTACAACAGCGTCGCCGCCTGGCTCGCAGGAGAGGCGCCTGCGCCTGAGCGGCTCAAGGCCGTCTCCGGTCTCGATGCGCAACTCCGGCTCCAAGACCAGGTCGCGCAGCGGCTCAAGGTGCGGCGACACCAGCAGGGAGCGCTGAGTCTTGAAACGATTGAGCCACGAGCCGTGTTTGAAGGGGAAGTGCTGACCGCTCTCAGGGTCGAGCAGAAAAATCGAGCCAAGGAACTGATCGAGGATTTTATGATCGCAGCGAATCAGGCGACGGCATCCTATCTGAATGGAAAGGGCATGCCTTCCTTCCGCCGTATCCTGCGTTCCCCCGAACGTTGGCAGCGGATTGTCGAGGTGGCCGCACGCTGGGGCGAGCACTTACCCTCGGAGCCGGACGCGGGCGCGCTCGAAACGTTC
>JANNXZ010000271.1:0-2093 GCA_031409835.1 Nitrospirota bacterium | reverse complement strand
ACCCTCTACGCCATGCTGGTCGCAGTGCCGCTGGCTCTCTTGGGCGCCATCTATACCTCGATGTTTATGCACCCAGATCTTCGCGCCAAGATTAAACCGACCATCGAGATCATGGCGGCGCTCCCAACTGTTATCCTGGGCTTCCTCGCCGGCTTGTGGCTCGCGCCTCTGCTCGAACGGATTTTTCCTGCGATGGTCGCCATGACTGTGGTCGTACCCGTAAGCGTCGCCGTGACAGCAACGCTTTGGCAGTATCTCCCCGCTGCACTCATTCGCCGCCTTCGCCCTGGCATGGAATCGTTTATCCTGATTCCTATCATCATCGCCGCCGGCTGGATCTGTCTGGGCTTGAACCAGCCGATCGAGTCCTTGCTGTTTGGAACCGACTATAAAGCCTGGTTTGCCACCCATTGGGGACTCAGGTACGACCAGCGAAATGCCCTCGTCGTGGGGTTTGTGATGGGCTTTGCCATCGTTCCGATTATCTTTAGTATTTCCGAGGAATCCCTGTCCAACGTCCCGCGGCATTTAATCGCCGGGTCTCTCGCACTGGGAGCGACACGCTGGCAAACCTTAGTCAAGCTGGTGCTGGTCTCGGCGAGCCCAGGAATCTTCTCTGCGTTGATGATCGGTTTTGGCCGGGCCATTGGAGAAACCATGATTGTCCTCATGGCCACAGGGAACACCCCCATTATGGATTGGAGCCTGTTCAATGGCTTCCGCACGTTATCGGCCAATATTGCTGTGGAAATTCCAGAAGCCCCTCATGCAGGCACACTCTATCGCATCTTATTTTTGGCGGCCGTGCTGTTATTTGTGTTTACGTTTGTGATCAACACCGTGGCCGAAGTCGTCAGGCAACGGTTACGGACGAAGTATAGTCAGTTCTAATGCGTACTACCTTCAAGAAGTTCCTCGCCTCCGGTAATGTCTTTATCTGGGGATGCGCCGCCGGCGTTTCAGTCTCTCTGCTCATGGTCTTTGGACTGTTGCTGTTAATCATGATCAACGGCTTGGGATACTTTTGGATCTCGAACATCGTCGATCTCACCCTGAAAGATCAACAGCATGTGATGGGGCAACTGGCCGGGCGCGAAATCATCCCGCGCTCTGTGACGCCGGATCGTCCAGAAGGGAAAGGCCGCCTACGGGTAAAAATTGGAAATCGCGATATCTATGGGCTCGACTTCAAATGGGTCAACGACGAACAGATTGTGTCGCAAGCCTATCCGACAGAGACCGTGCTCCTAGAACGACGCGAATGGGGCAACATGTATGCCAGGATCAAGGCCGTCTACAATGGAGAGACACTGTTGGCAGAAGGAAATGAATCTGGATGGATTGCCTTGGTCCCATTGATCGATACGACTAATGCCCTTCATCAACAGATCACTCGGATCGAGAGAGTCGAGATTGGCTCGATTAACACAGACATCGAGCAAGCACGGTTGAAGATCCGCACACTCGAACTAGGCGCTCCCGCCCCCGATACGAGTCAGAGAGGACAAATCCATAGCCTCAAAGCCCAGGTCGCTGCCGCAGAATCTCATTACCAAGAAAAGACCGCAGAGCTGGACATGTTGCGCGCACAATTCAATGAGTACTCTGTCCTTATGGTGGATGCGAACGGACGAGAAAAGCAGATCCCGGTAGGGCAGATCATTCGCGCCCTGCGCCCGAATGAGATGAGTCTGTTGCACAAGAGCTGGATCTATCTCACGAATGTGTGGTCTGTCCTCAGCACCGAGCCGCGAGAAGCCAACACGGAAGGCGGTATTTTCCCCGCCATTTTCGGCACCGTCATGATGGTCATCCTCATGAGCCTCGCCGTCGTCCCCTTCGGCGTCCTTGCCGCGCTCTATCTGCGAGAATATGCCAAACAAGGCGCCACGGTTCGTCTCGTGAGAATCGCGGTCAACAATCTCGCAGGCGTGCCCTCGATTGTCTTCGGGGTGTTCGGATTAGGCTTTTTCATTTACGCCGTCGGCGGAACCCTCGACACCCTCTTCTTCCCTGAACGACTTCCGACACCGACATTCGGCACCGGCGGCATTCTATGGGCATCGCTGACTCTGGCCTTGCTCACAGTGCCG
>JANNXZ010000270.1:0-5326 GCA_031409835.1 Nitrospirota bacterium | reverse complement strand
CTTGAGTGCGAAGATCTGCACCGGCCAATCGCGCGCCATCCACGGCTTCGAGCCCGGCCAGGATACCGAGTCCGCGATGGACATCGCTCTGTGAAACCACCACGCCGGACATCTTCAATCGCTCAGAAAGGCTCGGCCAGAAAATGGCCCGGCCCTGGCCCCAGAGCCAGAGACAATTGGCCGGCTTCTGCTTCGCTTCCAGACGTTCATCATTCAGGGGATGATCGCGCAAGATCTGAAATGAAGCGTCCATGAGTTTCCAGAGAATGTCGGATCCGTCTCCCGTCGGCAACACATCGGCGATCGGTCGACCAACTAATAATTGTGGATCGGTACACACCGCTCGCGACTTTCCGCCAACCCACACCATGAGATGACGATGGCCTAGACCTGGGTAGAACTGAATCGTCTCAGACCCAAGCTGCTCATTGATCGCCTCGATCAATTCGCGGGCCTCTTCTGTCGAAATCAATCCCGCGGTCGCATCATCCATCACCACATGCGGTCCGAGCTTCTTGATCTCGTTCAATCCGCCTTTGCTCCCGGACTGGGCGTCTGCCCGCAACGTGACCATCGTACAACGATACACCACATCGTGCTCGCCGATGGCGACCCCCAGACTGGCCGCTTCGAGCGGACCGGGACCCTGGTAGTATTTCTTGAGGTCGTATCCGAGGATGGCAGTTCCCATCAAACCGCTCCCCTGTCGCACGCTCTCAGGCGCCGCGGCCAAGAGCCCAAGCTCCCCACCCTGCGCGAGGCGGTCCAGGTGAGGGGTCGAAGCCGCTTGAAGAGGAGTCCGTTCGCCCAATTCCTTCCGGGGATGGTCTGCCATCCCATCGGCATGGAGAATCACATGTTTCATCGACACCTTGCTCGCATGATGGCTACACCTTTAAAAGACGAGCGACATCCTCCCGCGTCGCTCTAACGGTTTTCGGTTGAACCGATACGCTAATGGCTGTGTCGGCATCTTTCAACCCATGGCCGGTCAAGGTGCAGACCACCGTCTCGCCTTCGTGAAGCCCACCCTGTTTACTCAACTTCATCACGCCGGCAACCGACGCAGCGGACGCCGGCTCGCAGAAGACCCCTTCCGTCGCTGCCACCACCCTATAGGCCTGGAGAATTTCCTCGTCCGTCACCGAATCGATCGCTCCCGCAGATTCCTTCACAGCATTCAAAGCCGGTCCCCAGCTGGCCGGATTGCCAATACAGATCGCCGAGGCCACCGTCTGCGGATTTTCCACGATATGTCCGAGCACAATGGGCGCGGCGCCGGCCGCCTGAAACCCAACCATTCGCGGCAGCCTCGTGGATTGATTGGCCGCACGGTATTCCTGATACCCCTTCCAGTAGGCGGTAATGTTGCCGGCATTCCCCACCGGCAACACATGAACCGTCGGGGCATCGCCGAGCTGATCGCAGACTTCCATCGCAGCGGTTTTCTGCCCCTCGATCCGATAGGGATTGATCGAGTTGACCAGCTCGATGTGGTAGGTCACAGACAATTCTTTGACGATGGTCAAGGCCTGGTCGAAGTTTCCTTCAATCTGAATCACTGTGGCTTGATGCATCATGGCCTGTGACAGTTTACCCATTGCAATCTTCCCGGCAGGAATCAACACATAAACCGCCAGGCCCGCCCGCGCGCCATAGGCTGCCGCGGAGGCAGAGGTATTCCCCGTGGAGGCACAGATCACCGCCTTGGCGCCTGACTCAACAGCCTTTGAAATGGCCATCGTCATGCCGCGATCCTTGAAGGATCCCGTCGGATTCATGCCTTCGAATTTGAGATAGAGATCGATGCCGGGCGCGATCTGCTTGGCCAGCCGCGTCGCCCTGATGAGCGGCGTGTTGCCTTCGCCGAGCGTCACCACGGGCGTACGGTCGGTCACCGGCAGAAACTTCCGATACTCTTCGATCACACCACGCCAGCGATTCATCGCATTACTCATCCTTGCCCTCGACCCGAATCAAGGTAGTGGGCTCGGAAATGAAGGCCATGCGATTGATCGCTTGCAATGCCGTCTGGACATCGCGTTCCATGGCAGTATGGGTTTTGATCACGACCGGAACCGTTTGCCCCTCGCGCCGCCCCTGTTGGAGGACGGATGAAATACTGATGCCGCACCGGCCCAGTTCCCCTGCAATGTGCGACAAGACGCCGGGGCGGTCCAACACCATAAAGCGGAGGTAATAGAGCGAGCTGATTTCTTCCATCGGCCGCATCCGAAGCGGACGACGCTGGTCTTGCTGGAACGAAGCGGGCGGCACTCGCCCAATCGCTCCTTTCAACAGATTACGCGCGATGGTGATGAGGTCGCCGACCACCGCACTGCCGGTCGGCATAGACCCCGCGCCCCGGCCATAGAGCACCACGTCGCCCATGGCATCGCCGACAAGTTGAATCGCGTTATAGACTCCTTCGACTTGGGCGATCGGGGATGAGGAAGGTAGCATCGTGGGATGCACTCTGGCTTCGACTTCGTTGCCGACCAGCTTCGCAATGCCCAACAACTTGATCGTACAACCGAACTCTTTGGCATACGCGATATCGAGCGGCGTAATGTGGGTAATCCCCTCGGTATACACCTCTTTCACATTGACCGGCGTCCCATAGGCTAGCGATACAAGAATTGCCAGCTTGTGCGCCGAATCGATACCAGCCACATCAAATGTTGGATCCGCTTCGGCATAACCGGCCTGCTTCGCTTCGTTGAGTACCGTCTCGAAACTCTGGCCTTCATGGGTCATGCGCGAGAGAATGTAATTGGCTGTCCCGTTGATGATCCCATAAATGGATTGGATGGTGTTGGCCGCCAACCCTTCCCTCAACGCCTGAATGACGGGAATCCCTCCGCCCACACTCGCTTCGAACCCTAGATCGACGCCAGCGCGGGAAGCCGCGACAAAAATTTCTTCTCCGTGTAACGCGAGCAAGGCCTTATTGGCAGTCACGACCTGTTTGCCTGCTGCAATGGATTCCAGAATGATGCGTTTGGCAACATCGCAGCCCCCGATCAACTCCACGACGATGTCGATCGACGGATCGGCGAGAATCTGCTTCGCATCGGTCGTGAGGAGGCCGGGTGGAAGGGCTAGACCTCGATTACGTGTCACATCGAGATCTGCAATCCTGACGATCTCGATCGGCACACCGACCCGGCGGCTGATCAACGCGGCGTTCTCCATGAGAATCTTCGCAACACCCGTCCCAACCGTTCCAAACCCAATTATGCCGACGCCCACACGCGAGATCACTCTTCCGACCCCTCAAGCTTCAGAGCCTTGCGAATGCCTCGCACGGCTTGCCTCGTGCGATGTTCATTTTCGACAAGGCCGAACCGCACATACTCATCCCCGCCTTCACCGAACCCGATCCCGGGAGACACGGCCACTTTTGCCTCGCGGAGCAGAAGCTTCGAAAACTCCAACGACCCTGAGGACCGATACGGCAGCGGGATTCTGGCCCAAACAAACATGGTAGCCACGGGCTTGTTCACCTGCCACCCGATGCGATTCAGCCCGCTCACCAACACATCTCGACGCTTCTGATAACGCAGTACCGTCTCCTTCACACAATCTTGCGGCCCATTGAGGGCAATGACACTAGCAATCTGAAGGGGCTGGAAAATACCGTAATCGAGATAACTCTTGATCTTCGCCAGGGCTCCAACCACCTCACGATTGCCGCAACAAAATCCTACGCGCCAACCAGGCATGTTGTAGGCCTTGGAAAGGGTATAGAACTCGACGCCGACATCCTTGGCTCCAGGGACTTGTAGAAAGCTTGGCGCCTTATATCCGTCGAACACTAAATCGGCATAGGCCAGGTCATGAATGACAATGACATTATGCTCTTTGGCAAAGGCGACGATCTTCTTAAAGAACTCGAGATCCACCACGGCAGTGGTCGGATTATGCGGAAAATTGATGACCAGGATCTTAGGTCTCGGGAAAGTCTGGCGATAGACCCGCTGCAAATCATCGAAGAAGTCGCTGTCCTGGCGCAACTCGATGCCGCGGACTTCTCCCCCCGCAATGATGAAACTGTACATATGGATAGGATAGGTCGGCGTCGGTGTCAGGACGACATCGCCAGGACCGATCAAGGCCAGCGCCAGATGTGCCAACCCTTCCTTGGAGCCGATCGTGACGATGGTCTCGGTCTCAGGGTCCAGATCGACACCGTAATTCCGCTTGTACCATCCTGCGATCGCATGTCGCAGTTTCGTAATCCCACGCGAGGCCGAGTACCGGTGATTTTTTCCCTTCCGCGCCGCCTCAATCATCTTCTCGACAATATGGCTCGGCGTCGGTTGATCGGGGTTTCCCATTCCGAAATCGATAATGTCTTCGCCTTTTTGACGAGCCTCAAGCTTGAGACTCTGCACCTGGGCAAACACATAAGGCGGGAGCCGTTTAATGCGATAAAATCCGTCGCCTAATCCCACGAGACCCTCTGTCCGTAATTTTCACGTACGCGGAAACATCGAGTGAGCGCCCTCCGCCACGTTAGGGGGCCTATTCTAATGGCGCGAAGCGCATCGAGTCAAATTATGTCGTGATTCTATGGGGTTCGGTATACCGACCCTTCAAGCAGGTTGGCACAACAGGCTACGAACTTACCCTCCAAGTCCTTGCCCCGGTCTGCTCATTTCTGTTACAACTGCAACGCCTTTCGCTCTCATCGCTCAACTCATTTCCTCTTGCTCCATATACGCAGAACGGAGGGTCCGTGCCACGACTTGGGGTGAACATCGACCATGTCGCTACGCTGCGGCAAGCCAGGGGAGGAACTGACCCAGACCCTCTCGCCGCCGCCGTGTTGGTCGAATTGGCCGGGGCCGACGGTATTGTCGTCCACCTCCGAGAAGATCGACGCCATATTCAAGACCGCGATCTTCGCCTCTTACGGGACCTCATCCGCACCAAGCTCGACCTGGAGATGGCCGCCGATGAAACGATGGCCAAAATTGCCCTGACCATCAAACCCGACATGGTCACGCTCGTCCCGGAAAAGCGTCAAGAGCTCACGACCGAAGGCGGCCTGGACGTGGCTGGCCATAAAGATCGTATCCAGCAGATCGTGATCATGCTTCACGAGGCAAGCATACCCGTCAGCCTCTTCATCGAACCGGATTTGTCCCAAGTCAAAGCCGCTCACAGAGTCTCAGCCGACTTCATCGAGATCCACACCGGCCGCTATGCGAATGCCAAACGTTCGAAAGAAGCCGACGCGGAAGTCGAGGCCATTACGCAGGCCGCAAAACTCTCCTATAAACTCGGAATGGGCGTCAATGCCGGGCACGGCTTGGACTAT
>JANNXZ010000269.1:0-4969 GCA_031409835.1 Nitrospirota bacterium | reverse complement strand
CCTGACACTGCGGGGTCTCAGTTTTTCATTGTCGTCGAGACGTCCCTTTTCCTCGATAGAAAGTACACGGCGTTCGGCGAGGTGACCAAAGGGCTTGGCATCGCCGATAGGATCGTGGTCCTGCCAAAAAATGACCGTGACTTGCCGAACGACCGAATTGAGATGACGGTGACGATTGTTGAATAGCACCGCGGTCTCACGGATTCTCGTGCTCCCAGAGTGTACACAAGAAGAATGTGCTCGCTCGATGTGCGCAGTGGGAGTCCGTGAGACCGCATTGCTTGTGGAGTATGAAGCGTGGAAGTTAGAAGAGAGAAGGCTATTTGATGTGTTCGAGGAATGTGTGGAGGCGGGCTCGTTCGGATGGAAAAAAGAGGATGAAGTTAAGGCCGAACGCGTTGCCGGAGACCCAGCGCACCGAGGCTCGCTCGATTTTCACTGGTAGCGATTGGTTTGGAAGTTGAATAATGACCTGAAGATCGAGCCCTTCGGCCATATTGATGTCGGACTCGGCTCGACAGCCGGATGTCGAGATGTTTGTGATGGTGGCGTCGCCTTCGACCTCGCCGGAAGAAAATCCAAGAGTACAGCGTAACTCCACCCGGCGTGCTTTTCTGATCTTTCGCTCTTTATCCATACTCATGGTGTCCGGCCTACCGTCCTCGGTGGTGGCTACCCGTCAGTGGTGGTGCTGGCACCCTGGATCATGGGTATGGGGCTCAGGCGCCGGGGGCGGCATGAACTGTTGCCCGGGCAAGATGATGTGGCCCGGTTCACGTTGCTTGGTCAGGTACTCCGCAATTTCAGGATGGTAGGCTTTCACATAGCCGATGAGTCCACCGAGGAACCGTTGTGATTGGAAGTCTGTGCCGGAAAATCGTGAAACGAAGGCGATCGCACGGTCCAGTATTTCCGGTGCGGACGACGTATCGGCGATTTCCTGAGGGTTCTGCTTCTTGAACGTGTCGTACTCCTTCTTCAGATGTTCCGCAAAGACCGGTATCGGTCCGGCAGGCACATGGAGAGGGCTGAGTGTTCGCCGTAAGGCCTGCAGTGCCGCTACGACCTCCGCATCTTGCCCGTCGCGACGCCCTTGGAAATAGCCGAAGATGACCACTTCAACGAGATTAAATAGCGCCACGGCCTTCTTTTCGCCGAGCGCGGCCAGTTCAATGTAGAAGTCTCGGCGCACCGGCATGAATTGCACCGCCAGACGTTTCTGCTGATAATCGCTTCCGGATTCGAGATAGACGCAATCAGCTGGGCAGGACACCCTCACGATTCGGTGTTCGCCGCAACATTGGCTGCAGATCAGCCCTGCTAAGGCGGGACATGGCCGCTTGCCCTTCCGCTGTGTGCAATACGCGCATTGGCTCATTTTTTTACCGGCCCTTCCGGCGCCGGCTTCGGTGGAGGCGGGATGAAGCCATAGTCCGCCAACGTCCGCTTTTCTTTTTTGGGCTTTCCATCACTGGGGGTTTCGAGCCCGTTCATCTCGGCCGCATGGGCCAATTCATACGGAACAAGGATAAGGTTGTTCGCACGGTCGATGCTGAGATCTCCTGGCGAGGGCAAGAATTCGGCGATGACTTGGAATCGTTTGTCCCAGCTCATGCGCCAGACTTTTCCCGTTGTGAAATCGGACACGTACATGTTGCCCCAACGGTCGAAGTCTACCCCGCGGAGATTCTGAAAGCGGTTGGAAAAGAAGCTGTTGGAGAAGAGTTCCGTCACCACGCCTTCCGGAGAGATCTCGGAAATCTTGCCCTTCTCCCAACTGACCGCGATGATCTGGCCTGATCTAGGATGGACGGCGAGGCCAGAGGGGCCTGCGAGGGAGCGGTTTGTGACGAGCACGGAAACCGTCTGGGTAGCCAGATCGAGGCGGTAGATCGTGTTCGCTTTCTGGTCGGAGCAATAGAGATGTCCCTTGCCGTCGAAGGTCACGTCGCTCAACGAGGTCTGTGATGGCTCAGACTGTGAGGTGGTGGGCGATCGGATGGTGAGTGCCATGACTGGCTTGCCGGTAGTCGTGTCGAAGCCCCTCAGGGTGTCGAGGTCAGCTACGTAGAGCACATGTTCCACCAAAGCCATCCCTTTGGGGGCGTGAAGCGTGACGTCGTCTTTCCCTCCTTGGATAAACTTCAGATTGAGAAGCTTCCCATTGGAATCAAGCTTGGTGATGAATCCGTTGTTGTCGGCGGTTTCCGCTTCGCCGTTCACGCTTGAGATGAAATAGCTCTTCTCGACGGGATCGTTGACAAAGCTATAGGGAGATTGCAGTTCCGTCACGGTGATCTGGGCGCTGAGCGGGCTGGCGATCATAAGGGGGACGATCCAGACAAGCCAGGCCGCTGGATGGCTCATGACACGTATGAAAAGGGGCATCACGGAGGGGGTTCTGCTCACAAGATAGATGGCTATTGAGTGTGATTAATGCCGTATCGTAGCTGTCAGGCGAAGAGCCTGTCAAGAAATGGGCGTAAGACGTAAAGCGTTAGGCGTTAGGGGTGAGGGGTAAGTATGCCAGTGATCGATCGCATGATTCTCCGGTCCTTCGCCTCACCCCTTACCCCTCACGCCTCACGTGGCCGCGCACGTTGACTTGCTCAAAAATGCCCTGCTATGGTGCCGTGATTTTTGGCAGTCTTTCAACGGAGGAGGAATCCGTGGCAGCACGATTGATCGACGGCAAAGCCTTGGCCTTGCAAGTACGTGAGCGGTTGGCAATCGAATCAGCGGCAGTCTTGGCCAAGACCGGGATGAAGCCAGGCTTGGCGACAATTTTGGTGGGCGACGATCCCGCCTCGCACCTTTATGTGAAGAGCAAACAGAAAGCCTGCGATGCGGCGGGCATCTATATCGACGACCACAAATTGCCGGCGAGCACGACGCAAGCAGAGTTGTTGGCCTTGATTGAAAAGGAGAACGCCGATCCCAAGATCCACGGGATATTGGTTCAGTTGCCGCTCCCGAAGCATATCGACAGCAAAGTCGTGCTTGAAGCGGTGTCGCCAGACAAGGACGCAGACGGGTTTCATCCATACAATTTTGGCCGGCTTGTCGAGGGGCATCCGGTGTTTGAAGCCTGCACGCCGAAGGGCGTCATCAAGATGATCGAATCCACCGGCGTGAGTATCGAGGGGAAGCGCGCCGTGGTACTGGGGCGGAGCAACATCGTCGGTAAGCCGTTGGCACTCATGTTGCTCCAGCGCAACGCCACGGTGACGATTTGCCATTCCAAGACCAAGGATTTGCCGTCGGTCTGTCGCGAAGCTGAGCTGTTGCTGGTCGCGATTGGGAAAGCCAAGTTTGTCACGGCCGACATGGTGAGAGAAGGGGCCGTCGTCATCGATGTGGGAACAAATAAAACTCCTGAGGGTAAATTGTGTGGCGATGTCGATTTTGAGCCGGTCAGTCAGAAAGCGGGCTGGATCAGTCCTGTGCCTGGTGGTGTTGGGCCGATGACGATTGCGATGCTGCTGGACAACACGGTGGAGTCTGCAAAACGCAAGGCGGGGATGCTGTAGGAGAATGGGGCGCTCCCTTGCTCGCAGAACGCGCACGATAAAACTGTGCTCGTCCGATGCGCGCAGGGGGAGCGCTCCATCCCTCCTACAGCTGTGAAGTGGAGGGGGAAAACAAAAGATGAGTCGCGAACCTCGGCGATTACGAGAGGTGCTCGATCAGGGACAGTTCGCTGTCACGATTGAGTACAACCCCCCCAAAGGCACCAATATTTCCAGCGTGCTAGAGAACGCCAAACAGTTGGTGGGGCGCGTGCATGGGGTCAATGTGACGGACAACACGGCTGCCGTGGTGCGGGCCGGGTCTTTGCCTGTCTGCCGACTCCTCTACGAACTTGGCCATGATCCGGTGATGCAGATGACCTGCCGCGATCGGAATCGTATTGCGATGCAGTCGGACCTCATGGGCGCTTCCATGCTCGGCATCCAAAATATTCTGTGCCTCACCGGGGACTATCCGACCGTTGGAGATCACAAAGAAGCGAAGCCGGTCTATGACCTAGACTCTGTCGAAGTCATGCAACTCGTGCAAGGACTCAATAACGGGCGGGACATGGCAGGCAACAAGCTGGATGGCTCGACGGCTTTTACGATTGGCGCCGCCGTGACGCCGGAGGCCGATCCGCTGGGTCCCATGCTTGCCAAGTTTGAAGTGAAAGTAAAGGCGGGCGCCCAGTTTTTTCAGACCCAGGCGATTTACCATCCGGAACAGTTTGCGTCCTTCATGAAAGCAGTTCGCCCGTTCAAAGCCAAGGTGCTGGCGGGCATTCTTGTCCTTCGGAACGCCAAGATGGCGGAGTTCATGAATGCCAATATTCCCGGCGTGTCGGTTCCCCAGGAGATGATCGATGAACTCAGGGCGGCAGGCCCAGAACGTGCGGAGGATGTGGGGGTGGATATCGCGGTGCGGACGATCAAGGCGGTGCGGCCCCATTGCGACGGGGTCCATATCATGGCCATCAAGGCCACGCACCGGCTGGCTGACATTATCACCAAAGCGGAAGTAGGTTGATGACAATTCCCGAGTTTCAGCAGCACAAGCGCGACAAGAAGAAGCTCATCGTTGTCACGGCCTACGACGCGCTGTTCACACGCATAGTCGAACAGTCCGGCATTGAAGCGATTCTTGTCGGGGACTCATTAGGTGTCGTCGTGCAGGGGAAGGCCAATACGCTTTCTGTGACGATGGATGACATGCTCTACCACACGAAGTTGGTAGCCGGAGCAGCTCAACGAGCGCTCGTCATTGGCGATATGCCGTTCATGTCCTATCAAGCCGGCAGCGAAGACGCTCTGCGTAATGCAGGACGGTTTCTTCAAGCTGGGGCTCAGGCCATCAAGCTGGAAGGCGGCGCGGTGGTGGCAGATCGTGTGGCTTCGATGACTAGTATCGGCATCCCGGTAATGGGGCATCTCGGTATGACTCCCCAATCTGTTCATCG
>JANNXZ010000268.1:0-2830 GCA_031409835.1 Nitrospirota bacterium | reverse complement strand
GAGTGGAACATACTGTATTGCTCTCCGAAGAAGCTCCCGTACAACCATAGTAGTTCAATGGTCATCAGCCGCCAACATCACCGCATGAACGAGCGAGGGGTGACCTACCTCATGCTGATGTTCGCGATCGTCCTCATCGGTATTGCCACGACCGCTGCAGCGAAACAATGGAAGGCCATCGTGCAACGGGAGCGTGAAGCGGACCTTTTGGCCAAAGGGATCGAGATCCAGAATGCCCTCGCATTGTATTCCACGACGATCAAGGCAGGTCGCGTAATGCCTGGAGAGGTCTACCCCCAGACATTGGCCGATCTCACGAGATTACCCAAACCCTTCTTGCGCAAGGTCTATCTTGACCCAATGGGGTCTGGCGAATGGGAATATCTTCGGGCTCCGACAGGCGGCATCATGGGGGTCCGAAGCAAGAGCAGGGCAAAGCCATTTCGACAGAAAGATTTCCCTCTTCCAGTCCGGCATTTCGAGGGGCGCGCCACCTATCGTGATTGGGTCTTCCAACATCCGAGTCCCTCATCGGTTTCAATCGTGCCGCAAGGGACTGTGCCCAGTGCTGTGGCGCCATCAATGCCAGGATCGTCGAGCACTCCTGGCGGAAGCGCTCCAATTCCCCAGCCAGCTCAGGGGCAGCCGCCCATGAATCCGTAACCCTTCCCAGCCGGTCCTGTTGATTTTGGTATATATTATGGCATTCGCGACAAGAGAAGAGTAAGAGACAAGCTAGCAAGAAAGGAATTATCGTATGCGTATTCTTATTACAGGCGGAGCCGGGTTTCTCGGGAGTCATCTCTCCGATCTACTGCTGCAGGCTGGACATTCCGTGATCTGCATGGACAACCTCCTCACCGGACGGGTTGAGAATATTGCCCATCTGCTCGGGCACGAGCAATTTTCCTTTGTCAAATACAATGTGTGCGACTATGTGCACGTCGACGGTCCACTGGATGCGGTCATGCATTTCGCCTCACCCGCGAGCCCGCAAGACTACCTTGAATTTCCTATTGCCACGCTGAAGGTCGGTGCGTTAGGTACACACAAAGTTCTTGGACTAGCCAAGGCGAAGGGCGCGAGGTTCCTTTTGGCCAGCACATCGGAAGTCTATGGGGATCCATTGGTGAACCCTCAGCCTGAATCGTACTGGGGCAACGTCAACCCTCTCAGCCCCCGCGGCGTATACGACGAGGCCAAGCGTTTTGCAGAAGCCCTCACAATGGCCTACCACCGCTACCATGCAGTCGATACCAGGATTGTGCGAATTTTCAACACATTCGGACCACGCATGCGGCCGAAGGACGGACGTGTTGTCTCGAACTTCATCGTCCAGGCGCTTCAGGGAAAACCGTTGAGTGTCTTTGGCGATGGATCTCAGACCAGGAGTTTTTGCTACGTTGACGACCTGGTCCGCGGTATCACCGGTTTGCTTCTGCTGGACTCAGACAAGAATGTCGAACAACGGACAGATCGCAAGTTCCTCGTCACGCAACATAACGATCTCGATGGATACAGCATGCATGATCCCGTGAATATCGGGAATCCGCGTGAGCTGACTGTCTTGGAGATCGCAAAATTGGTCTTGGAACTTACCCATTCATCGAGCCACATCACCCACCATCCGTTGCCAGCCGATGATCCAAAAGTCAGACGGCCCGATATCAGTCGGGCGCGTACTCTCCTGAAATGGGAACCGCAAGTGCAACTCGAAGATGCCCTCACACGCACGATCGACTACTTCAAAAAAGTGATCTAGTCCGAGGCCTGGCGCGTGAAGTGCGAGACAGGCGAGAAAGGCGCGACTCGAAGTTCAGGGTTCGAAGCTCCGAAAACCTCGACCCCTCGTCTCTCTCGCCAGGCTCGCTCGTCCCGTCAGTTTCGCGCAGCAATTCTACGAATGCCCGCCTTGACCGCGTTGAAACTCCCGCTGTATCCTGTCCCAACATCATGAGGTAAGAGTTTGTATGCTATCTGACCGAAATAGCCAGGCGGAAGCGTCAATCGAACCCGTCGAATCGGTTGGCGTGGAAGTGGTTGCGCCCATACCGATTCCAGAATATGTCGCTGAATTGGTCATGCGAGCCAAAGGGGCGGCAGGTCGGCTGGCTACGCTTTCAAGCGCGATCAAGAACCGAGCCCTTCTTGCGATGGCGGAGGCGCTGGAAGCGCAGAAGGATGCGCTGCTGGCCGCGAACGAACTGGATCTGGAGGCCTTTGGGACTGCGCCGGAGAAGAAGGCGATGGCAGATCGGCTGCGTCTCACGGACAAGCGGATCGCCGAGATGGCGGCAGGCCTGCGCGAGGTGGCTGCGCTCCCCGATCCACTTGGGGAGATGCCGAAGATGTGGACCAGGCCGAACGGGATGCAGGTGGGGCGCGTGCGGGTTCCGATCGGCGTCATTGGCATTGTGTATGAATCCCGCCCGAACGTCACGGCGGATTCTGCCGCCCTCTGTTTGAAATCCGGGAATGCCTGCGTGCTTCGGGGAGGAAGCGAGGCGATCCATTCGAATACCGCGATTGCGACGGTCCTCTCGGAGGCGGCAGAGAAAGCCGGTGTTCCAGCCGGGGCGATCACGTTTGTCGCGCGGCCCGACCGTGAGCTGGTTCCTCTTCTGCTGAAGCAAGATCGTTACATCGACCTGATTATCCCGCGCGGCGGCGAATCGCTGATGCGTGTCGTCACCGAACATGCCACGATCCCCGTCATCAGACACGATGCCGGCGTCTGTCACATCTATGTCGATGCCGATGCCGATCCCGCTATGGCGGAGCGAATCTGTTTCAATGCCAAGGTGCAGCGGCCGTCGACCTGCAATGCGGT
>JANNXZ010000267.1:0-1893 GCA_031409835.1 Nitrospirota bacterium | reverse complement strand
AAGACCATCATTGACGTGGTCGAGCAGACAGCGGCGCGCGTGTTCATGCCGCTGACCGTCGGCGGAGGAGTGAGAACGCTTGAGGATATCCGGGCGCTGTTGAATGCGGGGGCGGATAAGGTGAGCATCAATACGGCGGCGGTTCAACGGCCTGAATTTGTGAAAGAAGCGGCGGAGCGATTTGGGACGCAATGTATCGTCGTGGCCATCGATGCCAAGCATCGTCCCGCGCCGGCAACAGGGTGGGACGTGTTCACCCACGGAGGCCGCAAGTCGACCGATCTCGACGTCGTCGAATGGGCCAAGACGATGGCGCAGTATGGGGCAGGTGAGATTTTGCTTACGAGCATGGATCAAGATGGGCAACAGCAGGGCTATGACCTCGCATTGACGGCCAGCGTGTCAGAGGCCGTGTCGATTCCGGTGATTGCGTCGGGCGGTGTGGGGAATTTGGATCACCTCTATGACGGATTCGTCAGGGGCAAGGCCGATGCGGTCCTGGCCGCGTCTATTTTCCATTTCAGGACTCACACGATTCCAGAGGCGAAAGCCTATCTTCGTCAAAAGGGAGTGGCGGTTCGATAATGGATATGGGGCGATTGAAATTCGATGCGCAAGGGCTGATTCCGGCAGTCGTGCAGGATTGGCGGGACGGCACGGTGCTGATGGTGGCCTTCATGAACCAGGAGGCTCTGCAGAAGACAGTCGAAACCAAGTCTGTGCACTTCTGGAGCCGTTCGCGCCAAACGTTGTGGGAAAAGGGTGAGACTTCCGGTCACAGGTTGCAGCTCAAGGACCTGTTTGTTGATTGTGACGGCGATGCCCTTCTCGTGAAGGTCGAGCCGGTCGGCCCGACGTGCCACACGGGAGAGCGGGCTTGCTTCTTTTCGCGTCTGGACTCACCGGAGACGAAGACGTCCGAGTCCTGGGGTGGAATTCTCGAACGTCTTTACCAGATGATCCAAGAACGGAAACGGCAGCCTTCGAGCGAGTCCTATACCTCCAAACTGCTGGAGGGCGGTGTCGATCGGATATTGAAGAAAGTCGTGGAGGAAGCCGGCGAGGTTGCGATTGCCGGAAAGGGCGGGAAGAAAGACGAAATCGTCTACGAAACAGCGGATCTACTGTTCCATACCTTGGTGGCGCTGGGGTACCACGGCATCACGCCGCAAGAGATCTATCAGGAACTGGCGATTCGGTTCGGGAAGTCGGGCTTGAGAAAAGGATCCACCTCATGAGTGAATGCCTCTTTTGCAAGATCGTCGCGAGGACCATTCCGGCAGCACTCATTTATGAGGACGATCTGGTAGTCGCGTTTGACGATATTAATCCCCAGGCGCCGACACATACGCTCGTCATCCCCCGAAAACACGTGGGTTCGATTGCCGAACTTCAAGATTCAGATGTCGGGCTTCTTGGGCAGCTGATGCTGGCCGGTAACAAGATTGCGAAACTGAAGGGCATTGCCGATGCCGGGTATCGCTTCGTCATCAATACCGGTGTGGATGGTGGCCAGACCGTGTTTCACCTTCATCTCCATGTGCTGGGCGGACGACATATGGCTTGGCCCCCCGGCTAGCGCCTGGCCACCACATTGACAGATTTCTTTCCCGTCTGTTACCCTGACCGGTCTATTTTACGACCACTTACGTTTATCTTCCTCACCAGTGCTAGGTGGGGAAATAGGAGCCGCGACTCCCGTGGGCCGAGGTCTGATTTCTGAAGATGTGATCAATCAAGTCAGGGATCGGATCGATATTGCCGAGGTAGTCGGACATCATGTGAGCTTGACCCGGGCAGGCCAGAACCTGAAGGGACTTTGCCCGTTCCATCAGGAAAAATCGCCCTCCTTTACGGTCAGTCCTTCCCGCCAGATTTTTCATTGTTTCGGAT